>JBEBSO010000223.1:0-6322 GCA_040394275.1 Telluribacter sp. | reverse complement strand
CTGACTGTTAATCAGAGGGTCGCTGGTTCGAGCCCAGCTTCGGGAGCTTGAGAATGCAGGAGTTGCGAGAGATCGTAGCTCCTTTTTGTTTATGGCGGATACAATTTGACAGGTAGCTTCGGGAATTGAGGTCATTTTGTTCAGTGTCGGTTAGAGCATCTGAGCGGAACGCCGCCCGCTGTTAATCAGAGGGTCGCTGCGGTTCGGTGGCTACCGATTCGAGCCCAGCTTCGGGAGCTTGAAGATGAAGGAGTTACGCGAAAGTGTGGCTCCTTCTTTGTTTATGGCGGGTACAATTTGACAAGCAGCTTCGGGAATTGAGGGATCAAGTCAGAATGTTGTGGAGTGCTTTGCATTTTTCCCGGATTCACCCAGTCATGTGTCACCCCGACTGGAAGGAAGGGGTCATGTCGACCGTAGCGGAGACATCTCCCACTTACCATGCAATACAATGTGGGGATTTCTCCATGCGTCCTTCGTTCCTCAGGACTTAGTCGGAATGTCGATGGCTGAGGCTTCGACGTGAGCTCCGCTTACCCTGAGGCTCTCGATGGGCCGAACGTCATCTAAGCCGGAGATAGGTAATGCAGCCCTTCGATGAACTCAGGGCCCTGTTTTCTATTCCTACTCGTTACTTTTTTGCTTACCGTCTCACAGGACCGCCAAAAAAAAAACCCAAAAAAGACAGCCAAAATAAGGCTCTCTATCCGGCCAGGCATTCCCTCCCCCCACGCCCGCTATTTTGGCTTTGCCCCCGCGCGCTGCTCACACAATCCTTACCAAGGAGTTTTTTTACCGAGGCTTTCCATAAGAACAAAAGCAAGCAGGAGAAATATACTTAATCTAAGCGTCTCCACAAGAATTAAGCTTGATCCAGGATTTGAGTGCAGCCGCCTTGCTTTTCTCAGATTTTTTTCGTAACTTTTATAGTTAACCCTTTTCATCGCGGGCTGTAACATTCTCCGGCATTGCGGAGACATGCAGGGCTCACCGCGGCAGCGTCTTGAAAAGCACGAAACCGATAAACGTGAACACGATATTGGGCAGCCATACCGCCAGCAGCGGGCTGAAGGTGCCCGCCTCAGCAACGCCTTTGGACAGCAGGAAAAACAGGATATAGATAAAAGCCAGGGTAAAGCCCAGGGCGATCTGCCAGCCCACTCCCCTCCTGCTTTTCCGGGCCGAAACCAGCACCCCGATCACCGTCAGGATCAGCATCGCGAAGGGTTGTGTGAAGCGGGTATACTTCTCGATAAGGTATATCTCGAGTCCGTCCGAGCCCCGGCTGATCAGCAGGTCGATATAAGCGTTCAGCTCCGGAAGGGTAAACGTCTCGTACAGGCTGAAGTCACTCTCGAAATCTTTCGGGCTCATATTGACCGTTGTGTCCTTGTCCGTCCCGAACACCAGCGTCTCCCCCTGGTCGTTCATCGTCCGGATGCTGTAGTTCTGCATCTTCCATTTTCCCGTTTCGGGCTGCCACACGATCTTGTCTGCCGAGAGCTTCTCCAGCAGCTGGTTGCCATGGATGGTCTCCAGGGTAAATTTGTTGCCGGTCTGGCTGAGCACATTGTAGCTCTGCAGGTAGGCATACACGTCCGGGGCCACTTTCAGGTGGATGTCCCGGCCCGAGAAATAATATTCTTCCTTGGTGTACTTCTGCTCAAACGCCACCCTGATCTTGTTGGCGCGGGGCAGCAGCCAGCCCACCGAAATGAACGTCAGCCCTCCCAGTATCGTCGCGCCGGCCACATACGGCACCAGTATCCGCCCGAAGCTGATGCCCGTGCTGAGCATCGCGATGATTTCCGTCCTCGCCGCAATCCGTGAAGTAAAAAACACCGTCGCGATGAAGACGATGAGCGGGCTGATAAAATTGAGCCAGAACGGGATGAAATTAAGGTAGTAATCGATCAGGATCGCCTTGATCGGCGCCTTGGTTTTGATGAAGTTGTCCAGCTTTTCGGTATAGTCGACCATGCATATGATCAGCACGATGGCAAACCCGACGAAAACGTAGTGCGAAAGCAGGTTTTTAACAAGGTAGCGGTCAAGAATTTTTATGTTCATGAAAAAGACATCACGCTTATAGCTCATTTCTTTTGAACAAGTATGTTTCTGGCCACCTCCTGGCTGATGAATGTCGTGGTGCCGTCCGGCTGGGACAGCAAAACCGACTTGTCATACGTGTTCACCTGCCGGATCCCGATCTCGCTGCCCAATGTCAGCCCGATGCGGTCCAGGTGCTGCAAAAACGCGGGAGAATGCTCCAGCACCCCCATGATCAGCACCAATTGCCCTACCTCCGCCTCCGACAGGGTGTGGTAGTCGTTCTCCGGCATATTGCCTACGGAATCCGGGATCGGGTCCCCGTGCGGATCAAACTGCGGGAATCCCAGGAAAGCATCCAGCCTTTCCACCAGCCTTTCCGAGGGGATGTGCTCCAGCTCTTCCGCGATGTCGTGGACTTCGTCCCAGCCGAACCCCAGTTTTTCCACCAGGAATACCTCCCAAAGCCTATGCTTGCGGATCACCTTCAGCGCCACCTTTTCCCCCTCTCCCGTCAGCCGGACACCCTGGTACTTCCGGTAGTGAATCAGGCCTTTGTCAGACAGCTTCCTCAGCATGTCCGTTACGGAGGCTGCCCGGGTAGATGTGCTTTCGGCCAGCTCGTTCGTGCTCACCTCCACACCTTCCTTTCCCGACAGATTGTGTATTATTTTAAGATAGTTCTCCTCTGTGAACGAAGTCTGCATTTTTTCTAAAGCTTGTATGTATCCCAAAAGCCACTCTCCGTTTCAACGCGCGGAAGTATACCTTACAAAAGTAAAATAAACATTTATTATTAAAAATTTTCGGCCCGCGGTTGTACGCCTGCCGGGACTGCCGTTCCCCGGGGCTGAAAAGCCTGCCGGGTCGTCCTTCTCCCAGGAAAATAAATTTTGACATCGCCGGGACATCATATGCGCAGGTTTCCTAACTTTCGCCGGTTTTATAGCACGAGAAAAAATGAATCCCCACAGCCGAATAGACAAAGCCTCGACCGCAGGCTTGCTGGTTGCGCTTGGCATCATCTACGGCGACATCGGCACCTCGCCGCTCTACGTCATGCAGGCGATCATCAACCAGTCCAGGATCACGGATTTTATCGTCTATGGTGCGTTATCATGTATTTTCTGGACACTCACACTGCAGACAACCGTCAAATACGTGGTGCTTATCCTCCGGGCGGACAACCGCGGGGAGGGAGGAATCCTGGCGCTTTACGCGCTGGTGAGAAGAAGGGCCAAATGGCTCGTCGTCCCGGCGGTGATCGGGGGAAGCGCGCTGTTGGCGGACGGCATCATCACCCCGCCCATTTCGGTTTCGTCGGCAATTGAAGGGCTGCTCATTCTCAACCCGGACATCAGGACCATACCTATCGTCATCGGGATCCTGACCTTCCTGTTCATGCTGCAGTCTTTCGGTACGAAGATCGTAGGAAAGGCGTTCGGACCGCTGATGCTGGTCTGGTTCCTGATGATGGCCGTCCTCGGGTTTGTGCAGATCATCGGCCACCCGGAGGTGCTGAAATCGCTCCATCCCTACTATGCCTATGCCTTGCTCACCCAGTACCCGGGCGGATTCTGGCTCCTGGGCGCCGTGTTCCTCTGCACGACCGGTGCGGAAGCCCTGTACTCGGACATGGGACACTGCGGCCGGGGGAATATCCGGCTTAGCTGGGGATTTGTCAAGCTCAGCCTGATGCTGAACTATTTCGGGCAGGGAGCGTGGCTGATCGTACACGCCGGCGAATACCTCAACGACCGCAAGCCCTTCTTCGAGATCATGCCGGAATGGTTTCTCCTGACGGGGATTGCCATTGCCACGCTCGCCGCCATCATTGCCAGCCAGGCCATGCTCACCGGTTCCTTTACACTGATTTCGGAGGCGATCCGGCTCAATTTCTGGCCCAAGGTCAGGCTCATCTACCCCAGCACCGAGAAAGGCCAGCTCTATGTACCCAGCATCAACTGGCTGCTGTGGGCCGGGTGCATCGCCGTCGTGCTTTTTTTTGAAAAATCTTCCAATATGGAAGCCGCCTACGGGCTGGCCATCACCCTTACCATGCTGATGTCCACTTTTCTTTTTACCTATTTCCTGTATGCAAGAAGAGTGCACCCCTGGCTCGTGGTCCTGTTCCTGGCCGTATACCTGGCCATCGAAACTTCCTTTCTTGCGGCCAACCTCATGAAATTCACGCACGGAGGCTGGGTGTCCATCCTGATCGCCGCTTTGATCACCGGCGTGATGGTGATCTGGCTGCGGGCCTATTATATCAAGCTCCGGCTCACCGAATACGTGAAGCTGGACGAATACATTCCCATGCTCCGGGAGCTCAGCCGCGACATCAGCATCCCCAAATATTCGACCCACCTGATCTTTATGTCCAACGCCTCGCGGACCAACGAAATAGAATCCAAGATCATGTATTCTATATTGCAGAAACGGCCCAAAAGAGCCGACATCTACTGGTTCGTGCACGTAGATACCCTCGACGACCCCTATACCATGGAGTACAAGGTGGACGTCATCGCAGAGGACGACGTCATCAAGGTGACTTTCCGGCTGGGCTTCAGAATCGAGCAGCGGATCAATCTGTTCTTCAGGAAAGTCATCGAGGATATGGTTAAAAATAAGGAAGTGGACATCACCAGCCGCTACGAATCGCTCAACCGCCAGAATATGATCGGCGATTTCAGGTTTGTCGTGCTGGAACGGTTTCTTTCCTATGAAAATGACCTGCCTTTTGACGAACAAATCGTAATGAAAGCTTATTTTGCAATCAAAGAGATCACGACACCCGAGGACAAGTGGTTCGGACTGGACAGCAGCTCGGTCAAGGTGGAGAAAGTTCCGCTGGTAATCAGGCCGGTAGAGAAGGTCAAGCTTCGCCGGGTGTACGATTGACCGATGGCTTTTAGTTCCAGAGTTATTTCAGTTCTATAGTTAAACTCCTGAACTCATTTGAACTTATTGAACTTTTGAACTCTTAAACTCATTAAACTTTTCAAACTTTTTGCACATGAAGATATTAATCACGGGAGGAGCAGGATTTGTCGGCTCTTCGCTCGCCATTTCGATAAAAAGCAATTATCCGCATTATGAAGTCTTTGCGCTTGACAACCTGAAAAGAAGGGGATCGGAGCTGAACCTGTCGCGGCTGAAAAAAGCGGGCGTGGAATTCGTGCACGGCGACATCAGGAATAAGGAAGATTTTGACGCGCTGCCGGCGGTGGACAACGTCATCGAGGCTTCCGCCGAGCCTTCCGTCCTCGCCGGCCTGGACGGCACGCCCGATTACCTGATCAACACCAACCTGGTCGGTACCATCAACTGCCTCAACTATGCATTGAAACATAAGGCCGGCTTTGTATTTCTCTCGACAAGCCGCGTCTATCCGATCAAGACCATAGAGGGTTTGAATTTCACAGAAGCGCCTACCCGTTTCGGCCTCTCCGACGTCCAGCCCGTACCGGGTGTCAGCGCGCAGGGTATCAGTGAAGAGTTTCCGTTATCGGGTGCACGGTCCCTGTACGGCACCACCAAGCTGGCTTCGGAACTCATCATCCAGGAGTACAATGAATTTTACGGCCTCAAAACCGTGATCAACCGTTGCGGGGTCATTACCGGTCCGTGGCAAATGGGAAAGGTAGACCAGGGCGTCATGGTATTGTGGGTAGCCAGGCACTATTTCCAACAGCAGCTGGGCTACTTCGGATACGGGGGCACCGGCAAGCAGACCCGCGACATGCTGCACTCCTCCGACCTGTACAGGCTGGTGGATTGGCAATTGCACCACATGGACAAGGTAAACGGTGAAATCCTGAATGCGGGCGGCGGACTCGAAATCAGCGCTTCGCTGCAGGAGCTGACAAAAATCTGCCGGGAGGTAACCGGCCACACCATCCCGATCCGGGCGGTGCCTGAGAACCGGACGGCGGATATCCGGCTCTACGTCACGGACAATTCGAAAGTGACACGTCTTACCGGCTGGAAGCCGGAAATCGGCATCCGGCAGATCGTGGAAGACATCACTGCCTGGCTTCGTGAAAATGAAGAAGCGCTGGCGCCGGTTTTAAAGTAATACGGAGTGAGGTTTGCATAGTTATTTGGTTCAGGAGTTGGCATTCGTCAAACGGGGGAGCTCTGGGTAAGAGTTATTTAGTTCAAGAGTTGGCATTCGTCGAACGGGGGAGCTTTTCGTAAGAGTTATCTGGTTCAAAAGTTGACGGAACGGCACCTCCGGAACTCTCAAACTTCCGCCAAACCCTGCAGCTCC
>JBEBSO010000222.1:0-6365 GCA_040394275.1 Telluribacter sp. | reverse complement strand
CGCCTGTATTCAATTCTTCCCATCTTTTCGGGTTGTTTTCGGTGTTTAACCCGGACGCGGTAAAAGATGTCAAGCTGATCAAAGGAGGCATACCGGCCTCCTACGGGGGACGCATCTCTTCTATACTCGATGTACGGATGAAAGACGGGAACTCGAAGCGAAGGGAGATCAACGGCGGCATCGGCACCATTTTCTCACGGCTTACCTACGAGCAGCCCTTTGCTGCGGGCAAAGGCTCCTTTATCGTAGCCGGGCGCAGGTCGTATATCGATGTGCTGGCCAAGCCTTTCCTGAACAAAGACCTGAGAAAGGCCAGGTTTTACTTCTACGACCTTACTGCCAAAGCCAACTACCGGCTGGACGACAAAAACACGATCTATGCTTCGGGCTATTTCGGACGGGACGTTTTCGGAGGCGGGGACTTCGGCTTCGAATGGGGCAACGCAACGGCTACTGCCCGGTGGAACCACGTCTTTTCCAACAAGCTTTTCCTGAACCTGACCGGCTTTTACAGCAATTACGACTATTCGCTGGGCCAGGACGACAAGGATAAAAAAGATACCTTTAACTGGAAATCCGGCATCATCAATGCCAGCATCAAACCTGATTTTACTTACTACATCACCCCGAACAACCAGCTGACCTTCGGCGGACAGTACATCCGGTATACTTCCAAGCCCGGCGCCGCCACGGCGATTTCGGGAGGAGAAAGAACCGATATCAGCCTTCCTTCCCGCTACGGGGACGAAACGGCCCTGTATGCAGGCAACGAGCAGAAAGTATCGGAGCGGCTCTCGTTCCAGTACGGCATCCGGTATTCGCTGTACCGGAGCCTGGGGCCCGAATACATCTTCTCGTTTGAAGAAGTGGAAAAAGGTAAAAGGAAGCTGCCGGTCTTTCCTGCCACGTCCTACGCCAAGGGAGAGGTGATCGCCTCTTACGGCAACTGGGAGCCGCGGGTCTCGGTAAATATCGGGCTATCGCCTTCGACCTCGCTGAAAGCCAGCTTCAACAGGATGGCCCAGTACCTCCACCTGCTTTCCAATACAGCGGCCAGCTCCCCGCTCGACGTCTGGACTTTGAGCTCCGGTATAATCAGGCCCGAAATCGCCAACCAGACTGCCCTGGGCCTGTTTAAGAATTTCAAAGACAACGCCTACGAAGCCTCAGCCGAAATCTACTACAAAACCATGCAAAACCAGATCGACTTCGTGCCTGCTTCGGAACTCCTGCTGAACAGGTTTGTGGAAGGCGACCTGCTTTTCGGCAAAGGCCGCGCCTACGGGGCCGAGCTGTACCTGAAAAAGAACAAAGGCAGGCTCACCGGCTGGCTGAGCTACACGCTTTCACGTACCGAGCGCCTGGTGGAAACCATCAACAACGACGGCTGGTTCCCTACCCGGTTTGACAAACCCCACAACCTGACGGCCGTCGCCATCTACGAGCTGAACGACCGCCTGTCCCTGTCGGGCAACTTCGCCTATGCCAGCGGTACCCCGGCCACCTACCCGACCAACAGCTTTGTATGGAACGGCGCGGTGTATCCCCACTACGCCTACAACGCCCGCAACAACAACCGGATACCGGACTATCACCGGCTGGATCTTTCGGCAACGCTCAAATCGAAAGGCAAGCTGTTCGGCTCCGGGCAGGGGGAATGGGTGCTTTCTGTTTATAATGTCTACAACCGGAGAAATCCCTTCTCGGTATTTGTGAGACAGAAAAAGGAAGACGCGCTCCAAACCGAGGCCATCCAGTATTCAGTATTTGCCGCCGTGCTTCCGGCCATTACCTACAATTTTAAGTTCTGAAAGCCATGATCAAATCCTATTATACATCCGGCCTGCTGCTGATGCTGTCTGTCTTCCTGGGAGGCTGCGAGGACGTCATTCAGCTCCAAACGGAAAAAGGTCCCGAGCTGCTGGTCGTCGACGGCGGGATCGACAACCGCAGCCAGCCGCAAATCATCCGGCTCAGCTACACCGGGGGCTATTTTGACAACACCACACCGCGACCAGCCCTCCAGGCGACCGTCACCGTTACCGATGATGAGGGGCAGACGTATGCATTTACGGACCCGGACCAGAACGGCAGCTACCAATGGACGCCCGAACCGGGCCAGGTGCTGGGCCAAACCGGGCACCGCTATACCCTGTCGGTGCAAATCAACGGGGAAACTTACACCGCCGGCAACGAGATCAGGCGGGTGCCCCCGATCGATTCGCTGGTCTACCGGCACGAATCGTTCCCGTTCAAACCTGAGGACGGGCCGCAGCATGGCTTTGTCGCAGAATTTTTTGCCCGTGACCCGGTCGGTGCGGGAGACTGCTACTGGATCAAATCCCTGAAGGACGGCAAACCGTACAAACCGGAGCCTGCCTATTTTTCCATTGCCTACGACGCGGCCTATAACGCCGGCGCGGCGTCCGACGGGCTTATTTTCATCATGCCGATACGCATGTCCATCACCATCGGAGAGCTGTTTTCCGCGGCAGACAGCGTGGGTGTGGAGCTGCACAGCATCACCCAAGAGACCTTCACCTTCCTGCAGCTTGCCAGGCAGGAATCGGTCAACGGAGGACTTTTCGCTGTCCCCTCCGTCAACCTGCCGACCAATGTGCGGAATATGAACCCCAACGGGAAAGCGGCCGTCGGATTTTTCGGCGCTTCGGCCGTCAGCCGGGCCGAGACGCGGATTGACCCTGAAAAGGCCCGCCCGAAGCTGAACTGAGCACCGGGTCAGAAGCGGTACATGGCCTGGATCTTGATTTCGCTTTTTCGTCTGCCGGTGATCTCATCGAGACCCGATCCGACGGACTCCCGGCCGGCATACCTGCTCTGCGCCCAGCGGACCCAGAGCCGCAGGTCCTTTCTCACCCTGTATCCGCCGACCAGGTAATATCTGACGCCCCGCCCGTAAAACGACGGGAAGGAAAATGCATAAGGCACATCCTTTTCGAAGGTAAACTGCCTGCTGTCATAGTCGTCGGTACTGAACCAGGCCAGCCTCCCGCTCAACTCCAGGCGACCGCGGCGAACCGATCCATCCTGGATGACGGCCACACCCGACGAGCCCGCTCCTTCGCCGGCCCGTACACCCGTTGCCTGCAGGCGGGTCCGCATGCTGAACTTCAGCGGACGCTGGTGCTCAAAAGTGAGCTGAAATGTATGCCGGACCGTTGTGTACAACGGGATCACCGGTACAGGCCGGCCGGTGTCATTTTTCTCCTTCCGTTCCGAAGTCATCACGGCCTGCCACTTCGTATTTTTCCGGGGAGCCCATTTTACAAACAGGAGATAACCGCTTCCCTGCGACGGCGCATTCACCTGGTACCTGAGCCAGGGAAACCTGAAGTAGTCAAAATAACCGCCGGTGCTCCACTTCTTCCGGGGGACAAACCGGATTCCCCAATAACTCCCAGCCTCGTTGATTGTTCTCGATCCTTCGCCGAAAGCATGGCTGTAAAACGAATGAAAATCCACGTCATATTGCCTTTTTAAAAAACACAGATCCAGGTTTTTTCCCAATGCCGCCGCTATGCTGCCTACCCATCCGATCCCGCCGCTGCCCGACCGGGCTGCTTCCGCCGACCAATGAAATATCTTCCACCTTCCGTTTGCATGGAGGCCGGCGACCAGGTTGGATCTGCCGGTAAATTCATACAGGTTGTATGGATACGGCTTTTTTTGCAGCGGTATGGAGTAACCCGTGCGGAGGGCCGTAAACCCTGCCCTGAACCGGCTCTGCCGGGCAGCATACAGCAGGTGCACGCCGATGTTGCGCTCGGCCGCATTGCCCTGCCGGCCCCTTTCCGTCTCCGTTCTGTGCAGCCCGCTCGTGGCATACGATGTCGCCACAGGCGGGTCCCCGCCTTCCAGGACGGCGTCTCTCCGGGCAAATGACAGGAAGACGGTCGCCTGCAAAGCCCGGGCGACCGCCAATGTGGCCGCCGCTCCGCGAAAGTATCCCGTCTCCCCTGCCGCGGTATAGGGCCGCAGGCCCAGCGTGCTGCGGTAAGTGCTCCCGATAATCTCCGTCCCTTTCCCGAGAGAGATTCCCGCACCCAGTACCAGGCTCTGCCCCGCCTGCGCCTGGAAGTCACCGATGACCAGGTTCTTCAACCTTCCCCTGTTTTGTACCTGCAGATGAAAAGACACAAAATCAGCACCGAATACCTGCCTCCGGGGCAACCAGCGCCAGCGCTCGCCGCTGTCCTTCTCCAGGGTCACCCCGACGCTGTAGGCGCCCGACCGGGCGTAGCGAAACCTGGCATAAGCGAACCAAGGGTTGCCTGCATAGCGTGAAACTGACCTGCCTGCCGAGTCTGCGGGTGTAAATCCTTTCTGCTGCTCCGGGACACGACCCGACCTGACCAGCAGGTAGCTGTGGTCCGGTGCCTTGAAGCCCCGGGTCATGCTTTCTCCTTTTTCCCGCAGCATGACGAAGGGCAATATCCTCCGGATGACCGGGAGGTCCAGCCCGGGGACTGCCTGCAGTTCATACAATGACAGAAAAGGGCCTCTTTCTTCACGGTATTGGAAAAAAGCATCCAGCTGTTTGTCCGTCAGGAGCTGGAGCACGCTCAGCTCGTCGCGGGTGAGCAGGTTCAGGTCCAGCCGGTCGCTGAGCATCTGCCCGAGGGCTTCGAGCCGCCCCGCATCTTCCCCTTCCTCCTCTTCGGAAGCGAGGGAAATCCCCTGCAGCAACTCTTCTTCGTCAGTTTCGGACCCCGCGGGAGACTGTGCTTTCGCCCCGCAGCAAAAAAGAAGGACATGGAGGCATAAAAACCCGGCCAAACCGGGTCTGCCGATAAGGGTAAGCATAGCATGTGTATGTATGAAAAGGTAAGTGTGTGAAAACCTGTATTCAGAAAGTTACGGATTTTTCCCGGATTATCCAAATAACTTCCCGGAAGATTTCAGATGGCTTTCAGGCTCAGGTCCAGGCTTTTGATCTGGTGCGTAAGGGCCCCGCTCGATATGCCGGTTACGCCGGTCTCGGCGATCGCCCGTATGGTTTCCTCGGTGATGTTTCCGGAAGCTTCGGTTTCGTACCGGTTGCCAATACGCTGCACGGCGCTTCTCAGGTCTTCCAGCGAAAAATTATCCAGCATGATCACATCAACCCCCCCCACCCTGAGCACTTCCCCGACCTCGGCAAGGTTCCGGGTCTCGATTTCGATGCGAAGGTCCTTACCGGTCGCTTCCAGGTAAGCACGTGTATTCCGGATGGCCTCGGCAATACCGCCGGCATAATCGATATGGTTGTCTTTCAGCATGATCATATCGTAGAGGCCCATCCGGTGGTTGACGGCCCCGCCGATGGTAGTGGCGAGCTTTTCGAATACCCTGAAGTTGGGGGTTGTTTTACGTGTGTCCAGCAACCTTACCGGTAAATCGGCAATCAGGTCGGCCATCTTCCGTGTATAGGTAGCGATCCCGCTCATGCGCTGAACGGTATTGAGCATCAGCCGCTCTGCCATCAGTATCGACCGTGCGTTTCCTTCTACCGTCAGCACGATGTCTCCCTTTTTGATCCGGCTGCCGTCCTTTATCAGGTGCTCCACGCCGAGGGTCGGGTCTACCTCCCGGAAAATCAGGGTCGCGATGTCCGATCCGGCCAGCACGCCGTCCTGCTTTACCAGCAGCCTGGCGGACCGCCTGGCCTGCGCGGGGATGCAGGCCAGCGAAGAATGGTCGCCGTCCCCGATGTCTTCTGCAATGGCCAGCCGGATCAGGTCGAAAATATTATGTGGGTTGGTGTCCATAAATGAAAAGTATTGGTAAGTTTAACAGCGCCTCCACCGCTCCTCTTTCAGGCCGCAAAACGATCTTTCAACGCGTTGACCGGCTTTTCGATCAGATGCCATGACAGGGCGGCTACCAGTACGGTCCATACAAAAAAATAGCACATTTCAAAGGCCAGGCTGCCGTTGAGCACCGGGATGTAGTGGTAGATTTTCCGCAAGATCCGTAGTACGGGGTGATCAGGCGGGCTGTGAAAATGATTGTAAACAAAGTTGTGATATACATAGAGCCCGTAGCTGATTTTCCCGAGGTAGAGGCTGACAGGATGCTCGAGGAGCCATTTCATGATCCCGCCGTAACCGAGCACCGCCTTCCCGATCAGGAAGAAGCAGAAAACCGAGCTGACCAGGCGGTCCACCACCACGTTGGCCATATTGTATTTCATTTCAAAAGTCCTGGACCAGTAGAGCACCGCCACCCAGGCCAGCAGCCCGAGCACGACCCGGTAGCTTTTACTGAACACCCGCTGAAACAGTCCGGGCTTCCTCAGCTGCATCCACGCCATCAATCCGCCCAGCCCGAAGGAATCCAGACACGCGGGCATGGTCACGTAAGGC
>JBEBSO010000221.1:0-6370 GCA_040394275.1 Telluribacter sp. | reverse complement strand
AACGATACCCCATATATTAACTTTTTTTTTTGGTTTTGTACCCCTGTTGGGATTTTTCTTATTATTTCCTGGGCTATCCCCTGCGGGTGATCGCCCAACCCGCCAGAGACCTGATGGAAACCACCCTCCCGGTATGGAGAGGGGTTGTCAAAAACAACAGGATCCTTATCGCTGCACAGAATCCGCATGCGGGAGACGGCCAGCAGACCCGGCTGACGGTGGCCTACGGAAACTGGAAACGGGTCATCACCCTCACAGGAAAGGAGATTTTCCTCTGCGATTTCGACCTGGACGAAGCCAAAAGCGGCATCGACTCGCTTACGGTCTCTCCCAACCCTGCACGGACAGATCTGAACGTCACCCTGTCGGTGTCGGGAAAAGAGGGAAACATCGACTTTACCCTCTATGACATTCGCGGCGCCCGGGTTGTAAACGGGAGCTTTGTCGCAGCAGCCGGGACCGCCGGGTACCATCTCACCCTGCCCCGGCTCCCGGCAGGCCTGTATATAGCCCGGTTTACCTCCGAAAGAAACTCCCTGTCCAGGAAGGTAATTATATATTGACATCCCGTTAAACCAGCTTATGCCGGCCATGAACAAGCTCATCCATGAAACCAGCCCATACCTGCTCCAGCACGCGCACAATCCCGTCGACTGGCACCCCTGGGGCGATGAAGCCCTCGGGAAAGCCCGGAGCGAACAAAAGCCCATCCTGCTGAGCATCGGCTATTCTGCCTGCCACTGGTGCCATGTCATGGAGCGGGAATGCTTCGAAGACAAAGACATCGCCGCACTGATGAACGAGCATTTCGTCAGCATCAAGGTGGACCGGGAAGAGCGCCCCGATATCGACGCCCTGTACATGGATGCCGTACAGGCGATGGGTGTCCGGGGAGGCTGGCCGCTCAATGTATTCCTGCTGCCGGATACGCGCCCTTTTTACGGAGTAACCTACCTGCCCGCCCCCAACTGGGCGAAGCTGCTTCAAAGCATCAGGCACGCATTTAACCGGCATTACGACCAGCTCGAAAACTCGGCACGCGGGTTTGCAGCGTCGCTCTCCGTCAGCGAAATCACTAAATTCGGGCTGGAGGCTTCAGAAGATCAGTTCAGGACAGAAGAAGCCGACCACATGTTCGAATTGCTCAGCAAAAATTTCGACACCGAAGACGGCGGTATGGACAGGGCTCCCAAATTCGTCATGCCCGCCATCTACAGGTTCCTGCTCCGCTACTATGACCTGACGCTGAACCCGGCTGCCCTGAGACACATTGAGCTGACGCTCAACCGGGTCGCCCTGGGTGGAATCTATGATCACGTGGGCGGGGGCTGGGCGAGATATTCCGTAGACGGCGAATGGTTTATTCCCCATTTCGAAAAAATGCTGTACGACAATGCGCAGCTCCTGAGCGTATACGCAGAAGCTTTTGCGCTGACGCAGCAGCCGCTTTACAGAGACCGGATCGTACGGACGATAAGCTGGCTTGAAACGGAAATGCGCAACGGGGAAGGGGGTTTTTATTCGGCAGTCGACGCAGACAGCGAAGGTATGGAAGGACGTTTTTATGTCTGGACTACAGAAGAGCTGGAGGCCGCGCTGGGCACGGATTTCCCGGCCTTCAGCACACTGTACGCGCTGCCGCCCGAAGGCAATTGGGAACACGGGTTCAACCACCTCCACTTCACCGACCTGCCTGAGCACCTGGCAGCTGCGGCCGGCCTGGAGGAAACGCATTTTGCCGCCTGGTACGAACAGGCGCTTCATAAACTGCAGATCCACAGGAACCGGCGGACGAGGCCCGGGCTGGACGACAAAATACTGGCCTCCTGGAACGGGCTCCTGCTAAAGGGGCTGTGCGACGCCTACCGCGCCCTGGGTGACGAAGGCATCCGCCGGCTCGCCCTGGCATGCGGCCTGTTTCTGAAGGAGAAGATGACCGCCGGCGGCCGGCTCTACCATACCTATAAAAACGGCGAAAGCAAGCTGCCGGCATTTCTGGAAGACATCGCCTCCGTCGCAGAAGGATATACAGCGCTCTACCAGGTTACTTTTGACGAAAGCTGGCTGGCGGAAGCCCGCATCCTTTGCGACTATGCCATCACGCATTTTTACGATCCGGACGAGAGGTTCTTTTATTTTACCGACGATTCCGGACCCGCTCTTATCGCCCGGAAGAAAGAGCTGCTGGACAACGTGATCCCTTCCTCCAACTCGGTTATGGCCCATGCTCTCTTTACGCTGGGATCGATCCTCGATGCCCCCCGCTACCTCGACATCGCGGACCAGATGCTCCGGAGACTGCGAAAAATCCTGATGACCGATCCGCAATGGGCGGCCAACTGGGCAGCGCTGTATTGTCAGCAGGCCGGACCGGTCCCCGAAATCGCCATTGTCGGACCGGATGCCGAAGCGCTACGGAAAGACCTGGACCGCTTTTTTATCCCGGGTAAAATCGTGACCGGCACAACCTCCGCATCCGGCCTTCCCCTTCTCCGGGACAAATCGACCCTGAACGGAAGGACGGCCATCTATGTATGTCATCACAAAACCTGCAGGCTCCCGGTCACCTCCGTAAAGGAAGCCCTGGATCAGCTGTGACCAGCCGGCGCCATCAGGATGCTTTCCGCCTGGCTTTATCCCAGGCAGCGCTCTGGCTGCCCCGGATATACCGGACCATCCCGGCGAGTACGGCGTAGTTCATCACGCAGAAATAGTAAGGGACAAAGAAAGACTTCACCCTGATTGCTTTACGCTCAAACAGCCAGCCTGCCAGGGCAAGCAGGTAAAAAATGAGCTGTCCCGCCAGCAGAATGCTGTATACGGCACCGCCGCCGGCTATACAAATGGCCATATTCAGCACCAGCAAAACCGGCAGGCACAACGGTGCGATTGTCCACCGGAGGACACGGTGCCCGATGTACTGGAACGAAAGCAGCGGGAAAGCAAAGGGGTTCAACAGCTTCCTCAGCCGGACCACCGACTGTATTCCCCCGGCCGCGATACGGATTTTCCGCTTCAGCTCCTCCCCTATGTCTTCCGACGACTGCTCGGCCGCATAGGCATCCGGCTCGTATACAATGCGGTAACCCTGCGCAGCAATACGCATGGAAATCATGAAATCGTCCAGGATCGTGTCAGCGGGTACCTGCTCATACAGCGACCTGCGCACGCTGAAAAGCTCCCCGGCTGCCCCGACGACCGAATACAACGCAGCATCCCATCGTTTCAGCGTCGACTCGTATTTCCAGTAGATGCCTTCGCCGGCAGTAGCATCCAATGCGGCCTCCGCAAGCACTCTTTTCTCGCCGGCCACCGCTCCCACCTCCGGATCTGTAAAATGCCGGGCGATCAGCAGCAGTGCCTCCCTGTTCAGCAGCGCGTTGGCATCCGTAAACACGACGATATCCGTGTCCACCAGCTCCATGGCGCGGTGCACCGCATGGACCTTTCCCCGCCTGGCCGGGGCATGCAAATGCTTTACCTGCGGAAAGCCGCGCACCAGCAGGGGGGTTCGATCTGTCGAGCCGTCGGTAACGAACAGCAGCTCCAGCCGGTCGGGCGGGTAGATCAGCCCGAGACTGTTCCGTATTTTTTCCCCGATAACCGCCTCCTCGTTGTAGGCTGCCACCACAAGCGTCAGGGAAGGCAAATCGCTTTCGGCTACCACCGGCACGGGCCGCTTTCCCCGGATGAGCTCCCGGGCTTTCATCAGCAGGTACAGGTTGATGCCATACCCCACGTAGGCATAGCACACCACAAAAAGACATATCCAGAATACCAGGGTCATGTTACTATTTTTTTAGGGGAAAGCCCAGGCGCGTGCTGTCGGGACCGTTCGTAAAATTCCATATCACCGCCCGGAAAAAGACAGGGATAAAATTGCGCTCGCCATGCACAAGGTAGCCCAGGAGATTACGCGGGGCTACCACCAGCGCAAAAAAAGCCGCAAAGCAGAGCCGTGAAAGGAACGGCGCGTTTTTGCGGATAAACAAAATCCGGTTCCTGTTCATAAAATATTCTTTAAGCGCCGTCCTTTTCCCTACCGACACCGATTCCTTGTGAAAGATCACAGCGTCAGTATTGACAAGAACAGAGTAGCCCGCCCGTCGGATCTGCTCGCACCAATCCAGCTCCTCGTAGTACAGGAAGTAGTTTTCCGCCATCGGCCCTGCCCGCTGTACGGCCTCCTTCCGGACCATCATTGCAGCACCGTGTACATACCCGGTCGGCTCTTCACGGTGATCGTACTGGCCCTGGTCTTCCTCAAACTGCCCGATGCAGGCGTTGCGGCCGGTCAGAAAGTTCATGGGCGTATACCCGGCATACTGGATCATCCCCGGCTGGTGGAAGTACAGAATTTTGGGAGAGACCATCCCGGCCTCCGGCCGCCGGTCGAGCGTGCCGGCCAGGGTCCCGACAAGGTCCGCCGTGATCTCGGTATCATTGTTGATGAGCAAAAAATAGTCGCCTGCCGCCGTCCGCATCCCGAGGTTGTTGCCGCCCGCAAAGCCGAGGTTTTCCTCCGACCTGATAAACCTGACCTCCGGGTAGGCCAGCTCCCATTCCGGCACCCTGCTGACATCGCTTCCGTTGTCCACCACGATGATTTCGACGGCCGGGTAACGGTTCTTCTCCCGTACGGAGCGAAGCATCGCCTCCGTGACCTCCGGCTGGTTATAATTGACGGCAATGATAGAGACGAGGTTCATCTGTTTATTTCCTGCTGCGCGCCCGTTCCGGCCGGCAAGCCTAAAATTAATCTAAAACTATCTTTTTACGACCAGGTATGCAAAATTATTCTACAGCATACAAATTATAACTATATTCGGTGCATCATTAGACAGCAGGATTTCCTCGGGCAAAGCCTGAAGAACGGTATGATCGTATGGTCTTATTTATTGTGCATTTTGATGAATTTGTTAAACCTTCCCGAATGGATTTCTCCTCATTTGTTTACAGACAAAGAGTTTGACGATATTCCTGCCGAAGAACTGGACGCCCTGAGAAAAAGGCTCAGCCTTTTTAGAAGCCCGGAGCCGGATGTATCCGTCGTCATTCCGGCCTGGAACGAAGGAAACAATATATACAGGACGCTTTCCTCCCTGGCTTCCAACCGTACCACGCTGCGGGTGGAAATCATTGTAGTCAACAACAACTCGACGGATCACACACAACGCGTGCTGGATATGCTGGAGGTCACCAGCTGCCTGCAAGCCGAACAGGGTACCCCGTTTGCCCGGCAGATGGGCCTTGAAAAAGCCAGGGGCAGGTACCACTTGTGTGCGGATGCCGATACGTTTTATCCGCCCGACTGGATCAACCTGATGGTAAGCCCGATGATCCGGGACCAGGGGATAGCGGGGGTATACGGAAGATATTCCTTCCTCCCGCCCCCGGGAGAAAGCCGGTTTGGCCTGTTCTTTTACGAAATGCTGACCGACCTGGTGGTCCGGCTCAGAAAAAGAAAAAAGGAATTTCTGAATGTATATGGTTTCAATATGGGCTTCGTCACCGACACCGGCCGGAGCACAGGCGGATTCAGGGTGCAGGGCAACCGGGTGTATGCGCATGCCACAGGCAGTGACTTTCACAATGAGGCGGAAGACGGGCGGATGGCGCTGAACCTGCTCACGAAGGGCAGGCTGAAACTGGTCACCGATCCCAAGGCACGGGTGTTTACCTCACCCAGGAGGCTGCTGGATGACGGCAGCATCGGAAAAGCGTTTGCCAAACGGGTGAAGCGACAGCTGAATTCCCTGAAAGAATATATATAAACCGCCGGGAAAACAGTCGCATTTACCCGCTTCCAACAGACCGTCCGATGCAAACTGAAACAAACATCACGATCGTCGCTGCCAGCGATAATAACTATGCGATCCTGCTGGCCGTCCTGATCAAATCTATTGAAATGAATCACCATACGGGCGAAAAGATCGACCTGCATATCATTGACGACGGGATCTCCGGCTCCACCAGACGCAGGATACAACAATCCAGCGATCCTTCGGTCACTACCCTCCACTGGCACCGGGGCAAAGACGTAGTCCCCGGGCATGTGACTATACCCGCAGATAAGTCGTCTTTTCCGCTTACGGCCTATCTCCGGCTGTTTGCGCCGTACTTCCTTCCGCTTACCGTCAGGAAATTCATTTTCCTGGATGTGGATATGGTAGTCAGGAAAGACATCTCCCTGCTCTGGCATACCGATCTCGGGGGCAGGACGCTGGGGGCTGTGGCGGACATCTCGCGCGTCGTAAGCAAGCCCTATGGCGGCATTTCCAACTACAGGGAGCTCGGCCTCGATCCCGGGTCGGGCTATTTCAATTCGGGCCTGCTGCTGGTAGATCCAGCCCGGTGGAGACAGGACGAC
>JBEBSO010000220.1:0-6388 GCA_040394275.1 Telluribacter sp. | reverse complement strand
ACGCCTGTTCAGGCGACGGTATTGGTCAGGACGCCTATCGGCTCGATCGTGATGTGAATTTTATCACCGGACTGAAGGGTGAAATCCGATTCGGGGATGATCCCGGTGCCTGTCATAAGATAGACGCCTGCAGGGAATTCCATTTCGCGGAAAAGAAATCCCAGCAGCTCGGCAGGCGTACGCTTCATTTGTGAAAGTGAAATTTCGCCGGTAAACACCTCATCTCCTTTTCTCACGATGGCAATTTCGATCCCGGTATCGGGAGGGAGCGGCTGCTCCGGCACATACAGGCAGGGACCTATGGCAGCGGAGCCTTTGTACATCTTCGCCTGCGGGAGATACAACGGATTTTCACCTTCGATGCTTCTTGAGCTCATGTCGTTGCCGATGGTGTAGCCGACGAGCTTCCCGGTCCGGGTGGCATACAGCGTCAGCTCGGGTTCGGGCACGTCCCAGCCGGAATCCCGCCGGATCCGGACTTCTCCGTGGTCCCCCACAACCCGCCATGCAGCCGATTTAAAAAATATCTCGGGGCGCTCGGCGTCATACACTTTATCGTAGAAAGTGCTGCCTCCCGATTTTTCCGATTCCTCCATTCTCGCGGTACGGCTCCTGTAATAGGTGACGCCCGCTGCCCATACCTCCTGTGACCCGATGGGCGGCAGTATGTCAGGCATGGGTGAGGCATCCGTTAGCTGCAGGCGATCCAGCGTCGCAGATTGCGTCCGGAGCCACTGGTAAAGGTCATCACGGTCCACTACATCGTCCCAGTTGCTTTCGTGAAGCCGGTAAAATTGCTCGTCACTCTCCAGCAGGATGCCATGAATGGTACGGTAAAGCTTCATGTTTTGTAAGTTTTAGGTACTAACCAAATAAGTCTGTCGTAAGATACCGGTCACCGCGGTCGCAGGCAATAAAGACTACCACTCCGTGCGAGAGGCCTGCAGCGACCTGGAGTGCAGCCCAGGCCGCTCCCCCGGTACTCATACCGGCAAAGATACCTTCTTCCCTGGCCAGCCTGCGGGTCATAGCTCCCGAATTAGCTGCGGATACTTCGATTACCCGGTCGACCCGGGAGGCGTCAAAGATTGCGGGCAGGTACGCCTGCGGCCATTTTCTGATACCCGGAATGCTCGATTCGTCATCGGGCTGGCATCCTACAATCGTAATACTGGGATTTTGCTCTTTCAGGTACCTGGAAGTCCCCATTATTGTACCGGTGGTACCCATGGCGGATACGAAATGGGTGATTTCCCCTTCGGTATCCCGCCAGATTTCCGGTGCCGTTGTCCGGTAGTGTGTCCGCCAGTTGTCATCATTTTCAAACTGGTTCATAAGGAAATAGCCTCCGGAGGCGGCTTTTTCAAGCGCCATGTCCCGGGCGGCTTCCATGGTTTCGGCCAGGATTACCTTTGCTCCGTATGCCTCCATGGTAAGTATCCGCTCACGCGTCGAGTTTTTGGGAAGAAACAGCTCGATGTCAAATCCGTACATACAGGCGATCATCGCCAGGGCGATACCGGTATTGCCGCTGGTCGCCTCGATCAGCTTCATGCCGGGCGTGAGCTTGCCGCGTTCGATTGCGCCCCGTACCATCCCGTTGGCGGTCCGGTCCTTTACGCTGCCGCCGGGGTTTTGCCCTTCCAGCTTGACCAGGAGCCTCACGTTCGGGTTGGGATTGATCCTTTTCAGTTCTACCAGAGGGGTATTTCCTATAAATTCCAATAATGAAGACATCAGGCTGTTGAGAAAAAACGGTTGGTTTAATTTACAAGATATTGATTTTGCAGGAAAAACAGGTACGTACGCTGCAGAAAATCGGGAACGGCCGTTCCGTGATCTTTTCCCGTCAGCCTGGCCAGCGTCACTTTGGTCGCTCCCCGGGCAATCATGGCGTCGTAGGCTGTTTGCGTGTTGAAGTAGAAAACATACTGGTCCTGGTCGCCGAGCGCGAGCAGGGTGGGTACCTGTGGTTTCCAGTCGTACACGTCGTTGTCGGCGATGGCGCTGAGAAAATCACCGGCATTGCCCTCGTCGATGTCTTTCCTGAACCCGTCGCTGATCAGGGTATGGAAGCTCGCGCTGATGGACGTGTTTTCGCCCTGTGATGCGATCTGGGAAGCGTAAGGTTCCTTAAAATAATAGGAAGCCGGCTTATTGAGGTTGTATATGCGGTTATAGGTCAGCAGTACCCATATGTAGGATCTGTTGTAGGCACCGTTCCCATGCGTAGGCTGGTTGATAATGTAATCCATGAAGGCCGTCTTGTTATAGGCGCCCGCACCGCAGCTGGAAGCTTTGAGGTTGAATTCTTTGATGCCTTCCTCCTCGATTTTCTTCTGGAGAGAGAGGGTCGCATACCCGCCCTCCGAAAAGCCGGTCAGGAAAAGATCTTTGTTCCATTTCACCTCGTTCAGCTCCCCGAGTAGCTCCCCCGCCGCCCTGATCATGTCGAGCGAGGCGGTGGCCAGGCTGGCCCTGTGCTCATAGGGATGACCGTACGCTTCGGAAGCGCCGTATCCGATATAGTCGGGCATCACGATGATGTAACCCAACCCGGCAAAGAGCGCCCCGAGAGTACCTGCTTCCGATGTCGGGCCGAAATGGGAAGGAGCGGAGGCCGAAGAGGTAATTGTGCCGTGCTGGTAGCTGATCATCGGCACGGGATCCGGGCTCACAGGAAGGAGGACGGCGCCGGAGGCCGTGATCTCACTGCCGTCTACGTAGGTGGTTTTGTAGGTCAGCCGGTAAGCCTTTGCGCCGGATTTAAGCAGCGCGCGGAGATCCAGGTTCGGAGAGGTACCCAATTCGGCCTCGGCGATGGCTACCAGCTGCTCTTTTTTGAATTCGGCAAGGAAGGTAGATTCGACCAGGTATTTGTTCCGGGGTTTTTCGGGCTCGTTGGTCTTGCAGGAGTTGAGCAGGGTAAGCGCGCAGAGGATCAGCAGCATCGCTGAACTGCGAAAAGAAAAAGTAACAGGTTTTGTCATGGGCTGTGGGCCGTTCCCGGCGCGGATCTTACTTGGTTTTTTTATGTTGGAAAAAATTACTGCTCTTTTCCGTAATCTACGTACCACCTGATGAGCGAGGCCGATGCGTCAGGTTGCTCGATCATGCCGAGGTGCCCTGCATTGCTCAGCACAAAGGGATAGCACCGCGCGGGATAGGCCGCGAGCTCCAGCGCTTTGTCAAAAGGGATGATCTGGTCGTCCAGGCCGATGATCATCAGGACGGGGAAGGGCAGCTGCCTCAGTACTTCCGTCGTGTCGGCTCTTTCACGCATGGCCTCTGCGCCTACGGCCAGGGCTTCAGCCGGCAGCTTGCCGAAACGGGCGATGTGATCGCTTACCCTGGCGGTATGGGCTTTTTTGAATGCTGGGGAAAACATATTTCCGCCGGTAAGCCGGATAAAATCGGCGGTGCTCTGGGTCCTTAACAGTTCCGCCATCCGGGTACGCTGCTCTTTTTTCTCGGGCGTATCGGCATAGGCCGTGGAATGGAACAGCCCGAAGCCTTCCAGCATCCCGGGGTATTTTGCGGCAAAGGCGAGGCTGATATAGCCGCCCATCGAATGACCGATCAGGATACATTTTTCAATGATCGCATTCTGAAGCATCCGGAACAATTCGTCTGCGTACTCCTCCATCGTATGACAGGAAGACTGGAGGGAAAGGTCAGGCCGGATGATGCGGTAGTCCTGATTCAGCAAATTGTCGAGGTCGTCCCAGATAGATGCGTCCACTCCATGACCATGGAGAAATACCAGTGTTTTGCGGGTTTTAGGCATAATATTCAGGGGGGTAAAGATGACACATGGGCATTCAGGAATGCCGTAAAAACAAGAAGTCTGCACAAATATATACTGATCGGCAGAAGGATTTATTTTAATCCGGGGATAAAAAAATACCCCGGCGTACATTGCCCGGGGTATTCCTGTTCCGAAAAGACGGCGCGAAACTTACTTTCCGGCCGCTTTGGCGAGGTCTTCGTCACGCAAAGCCCTCCGGAGTATTTTTCCTACGTTGGTCTTGGGGAGCTCGTCCCTGAACTCCACGTATTTGGGGCATTTATAGGCTGTCAGCCTTGTTTTGCAAAATTCCTTTACATCATTTTCTGTCAGCGCCGGGTCTTTTCTGACGACAAACAGCTTTACGGCTTCCGATGATTTTTCGTCCGGGATCCCTATGCAGGCGGCTTCCAGCACACCCGGGCATTGCGCGACCACTTCTTCCACTTCGTTCGGGAATACATTGAAGCCGGACACCAGGATCATGTCTTTTTTCCGGTCCACTATTTTAAAGAACCCGTCAGGATCCTCGATCCCGATATCTCCCGTTTTAAACCAGGTACCGCTTTCGTCCCCGAACAGCACTTTCTCCGTTTCGTCAGGCCGGTTGTAGTACCCCAGCATCACCTGCGGTCCGCGTGCGCAGATCTCTCCTCTCTCTCCCGGCGGCAGCCAGTTCCCGTCATCGCCCAGTATCCTGAGCTCCGTGCTGGGCCAGGGAAGCCCGATCGTGCCCAGCCTCGGCCTGCCGACGAGCGGGTTGGCGGTCAGGACAGGGGAGGTCTCTGAGAGGCCGTACCCTTCCGCGAGGACACAACCGGTGGCTGCTTCCCACCTTTCCGCTACGGAGCTCTGCAGCGCCATGCCCCCGGCAAGGGTCAGCTTCAGCTCGCTGAAGTCGGCGTCACTGAAGTTGGGGTGGTTCAGCATGCCGTTGAACAGCGTATTCAGTCCCGGGAACGCATTGACCTTCACTTTTTTCAGCTCCTTCAGGAAAGCAGGCATGTCCCTGGGATTGGTAATAAGCAGGTTCATGGCGCCGATCTTGAGAGAGATCATGGCGTTTACCGTGAGGGCAAACACATGGTACAGGGGCAGGGCGGCCAGGAATACAGGCCGTTTCGTTTCCATCAGATCCTTCAGCGCAGGGTACAGCCAGTAATAGGCCGCTTCACAGTTGGCGATCAGGTTGCGGTGGGTCAGCATTGCACCCTTCGAAACGCCGGTCGTGCCCCCCGTATACTGGATAAAAGCAAGGTCGGAATTGGTGATATCCGGCTTGGTATATGGGAGGGAGCTTCCCTGCGAGAGCGCCTCCGGTAGCGAGACTGCCTGCGGAAGATGATAGGAGGGAACCATCTTCTTTATATATTTTACCACCGCATTTACGATCAGCTTTTTGGGGAATCCGAGAAGGTCTCCTATCTGTGTGACGATCACGTGGCGGATGGCTGTATTCCCGATGACCTTCTCCAGCTTATCGGCGAAGTTGGCTACGATCACGATGGCTTTGGCTCCCGAATCCCGGAATTGAAACTCCATCTCCCTGGGCGTATACAACGGGTTGGTATTAACCACTGTAAGCCCCGCAAGAAGAGACCCGAACAACGCTACGGGATACTGCAGCAGGTTAGGCATCTGGATCGCGATTTTATCTCCGGCCTTCAGGCCCAGCCCTTGCAGATAGGCAGCAAAATGATGCGTCAGCTTTGACAGTTCACCGAATGTGATCACTTTATCCATGTTGGTGTAAGCCGGATCGTCCGCATATTTTTGAAAAGATTCCTCCAGCAGTTCTATCAGCGAACCATAGGCGTCGGGGTTGATCTCATGAGGTACTCCTTCAGGATAAGACCTGAACCATGAGAAGGAATCTTGGGCATTTGTAGGCATGAGGGATTAAGTTTAAGTAAGTGCTGGTTGTTATGAATAAGTAACAGCAAAATAAGGATTTAATTTCGAATTTAATGCATTTCTTTTATTTCTTTAGCTCCCATCTCCACACCCACCCCTCGTCCGGATCTTCAACACCTGATACTTTTGAAAAGCCGAGGCCGCGGAGGATTTTCACGGATGCATTTTCTTCGGGCAGGGTATGGGCCCTGACCAGCGTCACTTCCTCTGACCGGAAAGCATGCTTCACAAGACCTTCAGCCGCTTCTCCCGCCAGGCCGCGGTTGCGGTAGGCTGCGGTGATCTCGTAGCCGATCTCGACCATTCCGCCGGCATCGGGCTCGCCTTTATACCCGCAGGTACCGATGAGCCGGTTGTCGGGCAGGTGGATGATCAGGTGGGTCCACCAATCCCGCAGCGGAGGATGGGCCAGCCACCGGTGATAGGCCGGCGGGAATGCATCGCGAAATTCCGTCCATCTTTTGGGAACGTTGACACCCAGGACCTGGGCCAATACCCCGTTTCCCATCCTGATGGCCTGGAAAAGAGAGTCGTCACATGGAATAATATGTAATCTGGGCGTAATAATCATACCGGGAACCTTTGGAAATTTCCCACGAAATCTGTGGAATTAATAAACGTAAATCTACAAATTAAACTGTAATTTTGACCCCTGATAATTGGTGTAACCATACGAATACAGGATAT
>JBEBSO010000219.1:0-6394 GCA_040394275.1 Telluribacter sp. | reverse complement strand
GTGCTTCAGCGACACGGTAGCGGATTTGCCGGCCATCCCGGTGGCACGTATGTCCGCCTGGACGGGAAAGTCATTGCCCAGGTAGGCAACCCTGTTGGCGGTTACCTCTCTCAGCTGGATGTCGTTTCCCCCGACGGTATCGCCTACGGCTACCGTGTTTACCCGGAAGGGGAAATGACCGTACACGGGAGAGATTCCCCGGTTGACAATCCCGTCGCTGACCAGTATGACGTCGGAGACATGCCGGCCTTCGAAATTGTTCCTGACTTTATGAAGAAGCGCGGATAAATCGGTATTTTTTGTGTCGAACCGTACCGAATCCGGTTTTTGCGGCGGGTCGGAGAAGGTCAGGAGATCCACCTCATACCCGCCGGCGGAGAGCTCGCGCAGGAGGTCCCGGGCGAGCGCCCGGTTCTGCCCGGCGTATTTCTCCAGCGATGCGGAGTTGTCCAGGGCGATCACCACCCTGGCCTTTTCCACGGATGTGGTGACCAGCCTGACCAGGGGAGCGAGCAGCAAAAAGCACAGAAGGCTGATCAGCAGCGCCCGCAAAAATGCAAGGAACAGGTTGAGGGGTCTGGACCAGGGATAGGAAGCGGAGCTGTAGAGGAGCCATGAACCAGCCGCGCCTGCAAGCAGGCACGGGATTATCAACCAGGGTGAGGTTTGAAAAATCAGTTCAGAGCGCATCTGCAGTTTTTTTTAAGTGAGCATTCCCCCGTCGACCTGCAGGACCTGTCCTGTAATGTAGGAAGACAGCTCCGAGGCAAGGAAAACGCAGGCGTCGGCGACCTCCTCAGGTTTGCCGCCCCGCTTCATGGGAATGGATTGCTTCCATTCTTCAGTGGCCTTTCCATCGATGGCGCCCGTCATTTCGGTTTCGATGAACCCCGGGGCAATGGCATTGGAACGGATGTTGCGCGAGCCTAATTCCAGTGCGACGGATTTGGTAAAGCCGATAATCCCCGCCTTGGAAGCCGCGTAGTTGGCCTGGCCGGCATTTCCCCTGATGCCTACCACCGACGTAAGGTTGATAATTGACCCGCTTTTGGCGCGGATCATGCTTTTGATGGCGGCTTTCGTCAGGTTAAATACGGATTTAAGGTTGATATTGATGACCGTATCCCATTGCTCCTCGCTCATCCGCATGAGCAGCCCGTCACGGGTGACGCCGGCATTGTTGATCAGCACGTCGAGCTTCCCGAAATCGGCTGTTACCTGGCTGACCAGCTGTTCGGCGGCCTCGAAGTCGGCCGCATCCGACCGGTAGCCCTTTGCCCTGATGCCATACTGCTCAAGTTCCGCGGCCAGCGCTTCTCCTTTTTCAACGCTCGAAAGATAAGTAAATGCGATGTCTGCTCCTTCCTGGGCGAACCGGATAGCGATGGACCGGCCGATGCCGCGTGAGGCTCCTGTGATGAGGGCGACTTTATTGCTTAATAGTGTCACTGGTTATGTATTTAAATAGTAATGGTAAATCTGTTTTTCTGACGGGCGGCAGCAGGGATCTTCAGCATCCTGCACGCAGCGGGCGGGCAGGGAAGGTCAAAATTAATCTATTGGGTTTAAACGGGCAAATATCGGCTTTCCGTATCCTCCCTGCGGACCGGCCGGGCATAGCCGGGAAGACTACCGGATCAGCCCCAGGGCCCGGCCTGCCTGCAGGGGACGGGTGGTCGACAGGATGTCCGCCCCGTTGGCGAAGAATTTCCTGTATAACTCGTCGCCCCTGGCCAGGGCCATGTCGTCCAGGCTCCCCGCCGTTTCCAGGATTGTCATGATGCCTTTGTCGTGCAGGAAAGAATAGAGCTCGTCGGAAGCCTCCTTCTGACCGATATAAGCCACCATTCGTTCGTCGGGTATACCCGCTTTCCGGTACAGTTCATAATCTGCCGGCTGGTAGATGCTCACCTGTATCATCAAGGCGGCGTCAAGCCGGTGGATAAGCGCAGCCTGGCCGGGCGTCCGCGCGATAAGGACCGCCTGCCTTTGCGCCTTCATCTCCTGGATGGCCTCCACCACCCGCTGGAGCGGCACCTCTTTTTTGACGTTCAGCGTAAGTATTACCTTTCCTTTTCCCCATTTCAGCAGGTCCTTCACGGTGGGAATACGATACGGCGTGGCTTTTCCCTTTCCATCCTTCAAAAAAAATGTCCTGGCCCGTTCCCACTTCAGCTCGGAAACTTTGCCCGATCCCGTCGTGTTGATTTAATATGTATCGTCCCCCAGAACAATCAGGGTGCTGTCCCGGGTGAGGGAAAAGTCCGCTTCGATCAGCACCTGCATCTGCCTGGCCACGAACGCAAACGACTCGAGACAGTTTTCCGGGTAACCGGCATAGACGCCGTCACTGCTGTGCACGCTCACGACCGGCTTTCTCTGGGGAGAATAACGGAAGAAGGTCCGGAGGTCTTTTTCCTTCAGGTAGGTTTTGCTGAAGCATCCCGACAGGGAAACCGAGGCGATAAGAAGTATTGCGGGTACGATCCGCTGTGTGCGCAACCGGTAAGAACCGATGAAAAGTGAGGTCAGCATATTTTCTCCATACTTTGCTTCCACCGGGCATAGGCCTCCCGGGTAG
The DNA here is from genome assembly GCA_040394275.1 of Telluribacter sp. Taxonomy (GTDB): domain Bacteria; phylum Bacteroidota; class Bacteroidia; order Cytophagales; family Spirosomataceae; genus JBEBSO01. The sequence goes on along the minus strand of JBEBSO010000219.1, from coordinate 3,813 downwards.
CCTGCTGTTCCCCGGCGTCAGGCTCGATGGTATGCAGGGCATTCAGGCCTGAAAAAGTTTCTTCACGGTTTTTGTAATGTCCCAGGCCCAGGCCTGCAGCCCTGGCCGCTCCCTGGGCTCCGTCGGTTTCGTACAGCTCGAGAACTGCGCCCGACACGTTTGTAAAGGTCTGCTTGAACAGCGGACTGAGAAACATGTTGGCCTCTCCCGCCCGGATCTTCTGAAGGGATACTCCCAGGTCCTCCATCACCGTCATCCCGTAAAAAAGCGAGAAGACGATGCCCTCCTGAGCGGCCCTCAGCATGTGGGGAAGGCCGTGCCGGCTGAATTCCAGCCCCTGGAAGGAGGCTCCGGGATTCAGGTTTTCAAGTACCCGCTCCGAGCCGTTCCCGAACGGAATACAGGACAGCCCGTCCGCCCCGACCGGCGCCCGGGCTGCGATCCGGTTCAGTTCGGCATAAGTATAGCGTTCCCCGAGCAGCACGTTGCGCAGCCAGCTGTTCAGGCTGCCGGTCCCGTTGATGCACAGCAGCACGCCGTAGCGCGGCGCCTGCGGGGTATGGTTGACGTGAAGGAAGGTATTGACCCGGGACCGGGCATCAAAGTCCTTGCGGCTGCTCACGCCGTACACCACTCCCGAGGTGCCGGCCGTGGCGGCGACTTCACCCGGATCAAGCACATTGAGCGAAAAGGCGTTGTTGGGCTGGTCTCCCGCACGGTAGGTGACGGGTGTGCCCGGTGCCAGCCCCAGGAGAGCCGCCGCTTCCGCTGTGACGCGGCCCTGCTCCCCGAAGGTAGGCAGCGCATCGGGCAGCAGGGAGTGGTCGAACCCGAAATGATCGAGCAGGAATCCGGCCGGCCGGTCCTCCGAAAAATCCCAGAGGATGCCTTCCGACAGGCCGGATGCGGTGGTGACCACCTCGCCCGTCATCCGTGCGGCCAGGTAGTCGCCCGGCAGCATGAATTTGTATATCTTCTCAAAAACAGCCGGTTCCTGCGCCTTAACCCAGGCCAGCTTTGCCGCCGTAAAGTTGCCGGGAGAATTGAGAAGCCGGGGAAGGACCTTGTCTTTCCCGATCTCCCCGACGGCCCGGTTGCCGTATGCGACGGCCCGGCTGTCACACCAGATGATCGAAGGGCGCAAAGGGGCTTTGTCTCTCCCGACGACAACCAGGCCATGCATCTGGTAGGAAATGCCTATCGCTTTGATGTCGGCCGGGTTCACCCCTGATTTTTTGATGACGGCCCGGGAAGCCAGGCAGGCATTGCTCCACCATTGTTCCGGATCCTGTTCCGCGAAGCCGGGTTCGGGTGCCGAAATGGCCATTTCATTTTCAGGATAGAAAGCAGTCGCCGCCGCACGTCCCGTATGGCCGTCCAGCAGGCATGCTTTTACGGAGGAGCTCCCCAAATCGAATCCGATAAAATACATAAGCGGTAATAAAATTAAGGTCTCAGGCCGGGGATCCGGCGGACAGGCAGGGCCGGTTGCTGCGGTCCCCTCCTTGCCAGCTTCCGGAGTTATTCCCGCTGAAAGGGTTAGGTTTGGTAAATCAGCGCGAAGATAATGCAAAACAGGTGACGGGCGGGAATAAGGCGGGAAATTTCAACCGGCCGGCCGGACTTCTATTTCTTAAAATATCCTTAGAATTGAACGGCAATTGTCGGGACAACTGTTCTATTTAATAGATTTGGGTTTTTACAAGTTTGTAAAATGCTTCAACGCAGTTAGCATAATTTAGTATAATGAGTATCGCATTGACCATTGTGATGATTCTTCTGGCTTACCTGCTGGGGTCTATTCCTACTTCAGTATGGTACGGGATCGGGTATTTCGGCTTGGATGTCAGGCAGTTCGGCAGCAGGAATGCCGGGGCCACCAATACCTTCCGGATACTGGGCAAAAGGGCCGGGACCATCGTGATGCTGATCGACGTGATGAAGGGGTGGACGGCTACCTGCCTTGCTACCTCGCTGTTTTACCTGGGTGTGATCACCGAAGAGCATATCCTGACCTATAAATTCGTATTCGGTATCGCGGCCATCGTCGGGCATATTTTCCCCGTATTTGTGAAATTCAAAGGGGGTAAAGGAGTGGCTACGCTGCTGGGTATGGTGCTTGCGGTACACCCGGAGCTGGCGCTGATTTGTATTTCCATCTTTATACTGACCCTGATTGCCTCTGAATATGTGTCCCTTAGCTCCATAGTGGCTACGCTGGCATTCCCGGTGCTGCTGCTGCTCGGCGTATTCGGTAAGCCCGACCCTGCGCTGGTCGTATTTGGTTTTGCGATGTTCGTCCTGGTGGTCTATACCCATAAAAAGAACATCGTCCGGCTGTTTAAGGGCAGCGAAAGCCGGGTAAACCTGTTCGGTAGAAAAAACCAGTAGACCGGCGGCCTTTGCCCGGTGTTTCCTTTGGTATTTTATTGTTTGATCTTCCGGTACCGGCGGTAGCCGGGCGGATGAAATGTTGTATATTCACGGCTTAAACATACATCCGATGGAAGTAAACGCATATATCAAATTACATGGCGACCGTTTTCTCCGGGAGCTTCTCGAGTTGCTGCGGATCCCGTCCGTGAGTGCGGATTCGAAGTTCAGGCAGGATACCCGGCGGGCTGCGGAGTACGTGAGGGACCGGATCCGGGAGGCAGGTGCTGACCGTTCCGAGCTGTATGAAACCTCCGGGCATCCTATCGTATACGGCGAGAAAATCCTGGATCCTGCCCTGCCGACTGTGCTGGTCTACGGTCACTATGATGTACAGCCGGCCGATCCCTATGAGCTGTGGGACTCTCCGCCGTTTGAGCCCGAGATCAGGAATGAGCGGATCTATGCGCGGGGGGCCTGCGACGACAAGGGACAATTTTATATGCATATCAAGGCCTTCGAAGCAATGGTGGCCACAGGCAGCCTTCCCTGTAACGTTAAAATTATGATTGAGGGAGAAGAGGAGGTAGGCTCCGACCACCTGGCCAGGTTTGTGGCCGGGCACCGGGAGATGCTTAAGGCGGATACCATCCTGATCTCCGATACCAGCATGATCGCCAACGATGTGCCCTCTATCGAGGTGGGGCTGAGGGGGCTTTCCTATATGGAAGTGGAGGTGACGGCGGCGAACCGCGATCTGCATTCGGGAATTTACGGGGGAGCGGTAGCCAACCCGATCAACGTACTCTGTGCGCTGATTGCCTCCCTGAAAGACGACAAGGGCAGAATCACGATCCCCGGCTTCTATGACCGCGTGCAGGAGCTTCCGGAAAGCGAACGCGCCGCGCTGAACAATGCTCCTTTTGACCTGGAGGCCTATAAAAAAGAGCTGGATATCGATGAGGTACAGGGAGAAGAGGGGTACACGACCATCGAAAGGACCTCCATCCGCCCGACGCTGGATGTAAACGGGATCTGGGGCGGGTATGCCGGCGAGGGTGCGAAGACGGTGCTTCCCTCCGTGGCCGGCGCCAAGATCTCCATGCGGCTGGTGCCTGACCAGAACGACCGGGAAATATCGGAGCTGTTCAGCCGCCATTTTCAATCCATCGCGCCGCCATCCGTCCGGGTAAAAGTAATCGCGCACCACGGCGGGCTTCCGTATGTCAACCCGACGGGCTCGATCGGGTACGAGGCTGCTTCACTGGCCATGGAGGAGTCGTTCGGCAGGAGACCGATACCTACCCGGGGCGGGGGAAGCATACCTATCGTCGCGCTTTTTGAGCAGGAGCTGGGTGTAAAAAGCATACTGATGGGGTTTGGGCTGGATATAGACGCGCTGCATTCTCCGAATGAAAGCTACGGCCTTTTTAATTTTTA
>JBEBSO010000218.1:0-6435 GCA_040394275.1 Telluribacter sp. | reverse complement strand
CTCACCATCTCGAAGGTAGACGACCGGATGATCCGGCGCGGGATCGTCAGGGGAATCCACCGCAATGTGCGTGATATGCTGAGCATACCCGGGAACTTTGCCGGTGTAAACGGCATCCGGTTCACTGCCGACCGCATACGGAAATGGCGGGATAAGCTCGGCGTGAAAAAAGCCGGGCTGTACCTCGGACAGATCATCCGGATGCAGGAGGAAATCGGCACGGGAGGAGGCGGGTTCCGCTTCCTGTACGGCGCCTTCCTGGAAGAAGCCGCCGGCTACCTGCAGGAGGACAGGCTGATGGGTATCTCCGAAGATTTTACCAGGTCCGGGGACCTGTGGCGGAACACGGCGGTCCGGATGGCGGGCGTGTACAAAGGGCGGACGGGCGAACAGAAAGATTTTGACGACATCGCCGACCGGATGATGGAAATCCGTGCTGTGGAAAAAAGCGCATTTCAGAAATTGTCCAAACTTAAGCTAAAAGCATGATCAACCCTCCCGTTATCCGGGTTGAAAATCTCAGTCTCCAATACAGGGATGCCGCCGAATTGAGCCTGGACCATTTGAGTATCACCGTCTGCAAAAATGACATATACGGCCTGCTCGGCCCCAACGGGGCAGGTAAAACCAGCCTCATATCCATACTTTGCGGCGTCTTCGGGCCTACCTCCGGGAAGGTGACCTACTACGAAGACAGCCGGCCGATGCCCCCCGCCAGGGTCCGGCAGGTCATCGGGTTCGTCCCGCAGGAATACGCTTTCTACCAGGAGCTGACTCCCCTGCAGAACCTCGAGTATTTCGGGGCCATGTATGGACTATCCATAAAGGAAGCGAGATCGAGAGCGCTGGAGACCCTCGCCATACTGGGCTTGCAAAAGGCGGCGGACAGCCCGGTGATGCGTTTCTCCGGGGGGATGAAACGGCGGGTAAACCTGGCGATCGGCATCATACACCGGCCCTCCGTGCTGTTTCTCGACGAGCCTACGGTCGGGGTGGATGTACAAAGCAAGCATGCCATCATCAGGCACCTGAAGCAGCTCAGCCGGCAGGGCACCACGATCGTCTACACGTCTCATCACCTCGCCGAGGCCGAGGAGATCTGTAACCGCATCGCACTGATCGACCATGGAAAGGTCATCGCGGAAGATACCCTGGAACACCTGCTGGCCACGCACCGGCAACCTGACCTGGCCGCGTTGTTTATCGGGCTTACGGGCGAAGAATTCAGAGATTAACTACCCGTATGAATAAATTCACCGCTTCCATACGAAAAGAGATCCTGCTGCTGCTGAGCGACAAAACCGGCCTGCTGCTCATGTTTGCCATGCCCCTGCTCCTGGTGCTGGTGATTACCATTATCCAGGACAGCGTGTACAAAGTAGTCAACGAAAACAAAATCCCCCTGCTGGTCGTCAACCACGACCCCGGCGGCCAGGGAGAGAAGCTGATCGAGACACTGGGCGGATCGGGCGTCTTCGAGATCGAGGCGCGCAATGACCTGAGGCCCGGGCAGCTCAAAGAGGAGCTGATTTCAAAGGGAAAGCTGATCGCGCTTTATCTTCCCGAAAACCTGACCTCCGGGATCGTAAATAATGCCACGGTGGTAAGCAGGCTGATGATGAAAGACATGGGTATGGAATTTGATTCCGCCAGGCAAACCGCCGGCCCTATGCCGGAGCTTTCCTTTTACCACGATCCGGTCCTGCAGGAAAGCTACACCATCTCCGTCATGAACATCATCCGCTCCTACATGCGCGGCCTCGAAATCGCCGTCGTGATCGACCGGCTTTACGAAGATTCGGAGCTCGAAGCCAGGCCCGACCTGCTGAAGGAGAAAATGCTCAGCAACAATGTAAGCATCCGGCCCGTGCTGGCCCGGAAAGAAGGCGGCATCGCTACGCCCAACTCCACGCAGCACAACGTCCCCGCATGGACGATATTCGCCATGTTCTTCATGGTGGTATCCCTGGGCGCCAATATTGTGAAGGAGCGCCTCAGCGGCAGCTTCCTGCGGCTGAAAACCATGCCGGGCAGCTTCCGGCTGGTGATCGCCAGCAAAATGCTCGTATACATGATCGTGGCTGTGCTCCAGGTCTGCGTCATATTCTCCATCGGGATATTCGTGCTGCCTTACATCGACCTGCCGCGGCTGAACATCCCGTCCGGCAACTTCCCGGCCTTCGCGCTGATCGTCCTTCTCATCAGCTTCTCGGCGGTAAGCTATGCGCTCACCATAGGCACCTATTCCAAAACCGTCGAGCAGGCCAACGGGATCGGGGCCGTATCGGTGGTACTGTTCGCGGCGATCGGGGGCATCTGGGTTCCCACTTTTATGATGCCCGGCTACATGAAAGTCATCAGCCACTTCTCCCCGCTGCACTGGTGCCTCGAGGGATTTTATATTCTTTTCCTCAAAGGCGGAAGCTGGTACGAATTGAGATGGGTGATTCTCTTTTTATGCGTATTCATTGTAACTTGCCAGCTGCTGACCTATTTCAAGCTGAGATCGGAAAAAATTGTCTGAGTAACTCTATAAAAAACAAAAATATATGCCTAGCAACGCTGACATCGAAGCATTGAAGCCAGTACTGAAAGAGCAGATTGTCAAGTATCTCAACCTGCTGGATATCAAACCTGAAGACATCAAAGATGACGAGCCGCTCTTCGGCGGGGACCTTGGCCTGGATTCCATAGATTCGCTGGAGCTCGTCGTATTGCTGGAACGGGAATACGGCATTAAGATAAACAACCCCGCCGAGGGGCGGAAGATTTTCGTAGATGTCAACCGCATGGCCGCCTACATCGCCAATAACAGGAGCTGACCTGCCGTACGGCCGGCTGCCGTGCTTATCCGCTGTCCGGGCGCGGGTTCTGGGGGGACCCCGCGCCGGCAGTACCAGTTGTCCCGTGCCCCGGCAGATGGCCTGGCACGGTTTTGGAGGGCCCGGTAAGACCCGTAAAACCAAAACAGCTGCATATGAATGATCCTCACAAGTACGATGCCGGTATCATAGGAAACTGTTCCTATATCGCGCATATCAATACCTCTACCCATGTTACCTGGATGTGCTGGCCCAGATTCGACAGCACTTTTGTTTTCGGAGCGCTTCTTGACGATGAGCAGGGAGGTGAATTTTCGATCCTTCCGGAAGGTGCCTACACCACAAGCCAGTACTACCTGGAAAACACGAACATCCTTTGTACCGAAATCGAATGCAGCCAGGGAAGCTACAGGATCACCGATTTCGCACCGCGTTTTTCCCAGTATGACCGCTACTTCCGGCCGCTGATGCTCATCCGGAAAATCGAGCCGCTGAAGGGAAGCCCAACCATCAAACTGACCTGCCAGCCGGTAGACCAATACGGGGCCGTCGCCCTTACCGCGTATCCTGCCAGCAACCACATCGAGTACACCGGCGGGACGGGCCGGATACGGCTGACGACCAACTTCCCGATCAGCCACATCCTCGACGGCCGCTATTCGGTGCTGAACGAGGTCAAATACGCGGTGCTCACGTACGGGAGTCCCCTTGAAGCCCCGCTCAAAACCACTGCGGAGACTTTTCTCCAGCAGACCAAAAGCTACTGGAAGCAATGGGTAAAGAATACCGGGATCGGGAACCTCTACCAGCAGGAAGTGATCCGGAGCGCATTGGCGCTGAAAATTCACCAGTATGAAGATACCGGCGCCATCATCGCCGCTTCGACGACAAGCCTTCCCGAATTCGACCAAAGCGGGCGCAACTGGGACTACCGGTTCTGCTGGCTGCGGGATACCTATTATATCCTCCAGGCTTTCAACAACATCGGTCACTTCGAGGAGATGGAGACGTATTTCAACTACATCGCAAACATTTCCGTCACCGAAAAAGGACGATACCAGCCGTTGTACAGCATTACAGGCGAAAAAAACCTCCACGAATATGTACTTCCGCTGAAAGGCTACCGCAACAACCGGCCGGTAAGGATAGGCAACCAGGCCAGCGAGCACATCCAGAACGATGTGTACGGACAGGTGCTGATCTCGCTGCTGCCCCTTTATTCCGACAGACGGTTTTCCTATACCGAGATGAAAGACTCCTCCCAGTGGGTCAATTCCCTTCTCGACAAAATCCTGATGGTGATCGACGAGCCGGACGCCGGCCTGTGGGAGTTCAGGACGATCAGCCAGCTTCATTGCTATACCCACCTGTTTCACTGGGCAGGCGCCAAAGCCGCCGTGAAGATCGCCCGGCTTATCGGGGACGACAGGCTGGAAAAAAAAGCGGCCGGGATTGTAAACCAATCCGCAGCCTATATAGAGAAGTGCTATGTGCCTGAAAAAATGGCCTATGCCCAGGCCATCGGGAACGACCACATGGACGCAAGCACCCTGCAGCTGATCCTGATGAAATACCTGGATCCCGCGTCCGAACGGGCAAGAAAGCACCTGGAGGCCATAGAAAACGAGCTTGCAGCACCCGGAGGACTCTTTTACCGGTATCGCCACCAGGACGATTTCGGCGTACCCGAGACCACCTTCCTGATCACCGCTTTCTGGTACGTGGAGGCGCTGGCCTGCGTCGGCCGCATAGACGACGCGGTGAGGCATTTCGAGCAGCTGCTTACCTACTCCAATCACCTGGGACTGCTGAGCGAGGATGTCAAAGCCGCCGACGGCAGCATGTGGGGAAATTTCCCGCAGGCCTACAGCCACGTAGGCCTGATGAATGCGGCCTACCGGATCGCACGCAAAATCGATAACCCGGATTTCTTCCGGTAAGCGGCCGGCCTATTCCCCGGCCAGCCGCTTGCTATAGCAGAGCTGCTCCAGGAAAGCCCTTACCAGCTGCGTGCTCTTCAGGGTATAGGTTGCTGCCGAAAGCCCGGTGCCTACCTTGATGGTTACCGCATCTTCCGGCATGGCCAGGAAAGTATCTTCGTCCGTGTGATCGTCCCCGATGGCCAGCACAAAATCGTAGGTGTCCCGGAGAAGGTACTCCCGCGCCGCCATGCCTTTGTTCACATAGATACTCTTCACCTCGATCACTTTATCACCCTGCAGTATCTGTAGATTTTTCTCCATAACCAGGTACTTCAGGTTGGAGACCATTTCATAAACCCGCTGCTCGGCAAGCTCGGCATCCACATTGCGGAAATGCCAGGCCAGCGAATACCCTTTCTTCTCCACCAGCGCACCGGGCGTCCGCTCGGCAAACCGCTGAAAGAGGGGTTCGATGTCCCTGAACCAGTCGTTGCTCAGGTTTTCGGCAAGCCGCCAGTCCTCTCCCCATTTCCTCGACCAGGCGCCGTGCTCCGCCACAAAATCGACTTTCTCGTCGGCAAACCAGCGCTGCAGCGCGTCCTTCTTCCGGCCGCTGATCAGCACGATCTTGTTGGACTTGTCCCGGGCCAGCGCTCTCAACAGTCGCCTCAGCCCTTCATCGGGCACAGCCAGCTCCGGGTTCCTGCTGAACGGAACCAGGGTGCCGTCATAATCCAGAAAGATAATCCTCCGGGATGCCCTGTCATACTTTTCAAAAATCTGGTGTTGAATCTGGTCGGTGATTACCCGTGTACTCATAATCTGTTGTTTTGATTTCAGGTCTGTCAGCTCATTCATAAAGTTTCTGACCCATCGGTGGATATCAAACTGGGAAACGGTCTGGCGCATCGTTTCCATGCGGCGGTACTGCTCCTCATCCGGCATGGTAAGCGCATCATATATAGCGGCTGCTACCCCTTCCCTGTCGTGGGGATTAATAATGATCGCGTCATAAAGCTCCTTGGCGGCCCCTGCCATTTCACTGAGTATCAATACACCCCGGTTGTCTTTTTTGCTCGCGATGAACTCCTTGCTGACGAGGTTCATCCCGTCGCGTATGGGACTTACCAGCGCGATGTCCGCCTTGACATACAGGGCCGACAGCATCTGGATGGGAAAAGACCGGTAAAAGTACTGGATGGGCTGCCAGCCGAAGGTGCTGTACTGGGCGTTGATATGGCTGACCAACCCGTTGATCTCCTCTTTGAGCGCCATATAATGCTCCACCTTGTCCCTGGACGGCACGATGATCTGGATCAGCGTTACTTTCTCCCGGAACTCCGGGTGCCGCGTGAGAAAAAGCTCGAAGGCATGCAGCCGGTCCAGTATCCCCTTGCTGTAGTCCAGCCTGTCTATCGAGACGATCAGCTTCCGGTCGCCTACCAGCTCATCGAGCTTCTTCAGGTTCCTGATGGTCTGGGGATGGCCCGTCATGGCATCATATTTCTTAAAATCGATGCTCATCGGGAAAGCATCTACCTCCACCATGCGCTGGTCATAGTAGAGTACATTCGATACCGACTTCAGGCTTTTGATACGCGTGGCCGTGCTGATAAAATGGCGGACGTCATCAAACGTGTGGAAACCGATCAGGTCCGCGCCCATGAGCCCGGACAACAGCTCGTCACGCC
>JBEBSO010000217.1:0-6448 GCA_040394275.1 Telluribacter sp. | reverse complement strand
ATTATATTTTCTTTACAGGAAATCATCCGGGTTAAAAATCGCTCAAAAATAGCTTTTTTCCTTAAAAGTAGCCGGTCCGGCTGCTAAATTAAATTGGATTATTTCATACCCCCGGCCGGCGGCCATTTACATTCATCAACATCAAATTTTGAAAATCATGCAAGCACACAAAATTGAAAATCAACAACTTATACGAGAAAGTGTTCATGAATTCGCCCGTAAGCACCTCGGGCCCCATGTGATGGAATGGGACGAATCCCAGTATTTTCCTTCCCACTTATTTCCGGTCATGGGCGAGCTGGGCCTGACGGGGATGCTCGTGCCCGAGGCGTACGGCGGGGCAGGCCTGGACTACGGCGCCTACGTAACGGCCCTGATCGAGATTTCCAAGACCGACCCTTCCATGGGCCTGTCGCTCGCCGCGCACAATTCCCTCTGCACCAATCACCTGCTGATGTTCGGCGATGAGGAGCAAAAAAACAGCTACCTGCCGCTCCTGGCCTCGGGCCGGTGGATCGGTGCGTGGGGCCTTACGGAAGCCCATACCGGGTCCGATGCAGGCAATATGCATACGGTCGCAGTCAAAGACGGCGATGAATGGGTCCTGAACGGCGCCAAGACATTCATCACGCATGGGATCAGCGCCGACCTGGCGGTGGTGATCGCCAAAACCCGGAACGGCGAAGAAAAGCACAATGCCACCGCATTTCTCGTCAGGAAAGGGACGCCCGGGTTCACCGGGGGGCGCAAGGAAAACAAGCTGGGCATGCGGGCCTCGGAAACCGCCGAAATGGTATTCCGGGACTGCCGGGTACCCGACAGCCACCGCATAGGCGCTGCAGGCGAAGGCTTTATCCAGGCCCTGAAAGTGCTGGACGGCGGCCGGATTTCCATTGCCGCGCTGAGTGTGGGTACGGCATGGGGAGCCTACCTCGCGGCCAGGGACTATGCCGGGGTCAGGCACCAGTTCGGCCAGCCCATCGCCCGCTTCCAGGGCATAGCCTTCAAGCTCGCGGACATGTACACCGATATACAGGCCTCCGAACTGCTGACCTTCCGGGCTGCCGAACTGAAAGACGCCGGTGAGAAGGTAACGCTGGCCAGCGCCGTGGCCAAATACCACGCCTCAGAAACAGCAGTCAGGGTGGCGGGCGAGGCCGTGCAGATCTTCGGAGGATACGGCTTTACGAAGGATTACCCCGCCGAGAAATTTTACCGCGACAGCAAACTGTGCACCATCGGGGAAGGGACAAGCGAGATTCAGAAGCTCGTCATCTCAAGGGAAATTCTCAGCTGAAGGTCTCCGGGACCGCAGCGCCGCTCATCTCCACGTGGCAACCGGCAATACCTCCGGGCGCCCGGTTTGTCCTTATTCCGCGAGCAACGGACCGCTTTTTTTCTTACCTTTAAGATTGTGATACTTTCTTAAACTTAAACCTTGCTGCCCATGTCGCTACCGCTTCTCATTCTGCTCGCCCTTGTGGTCATCACCATCCTGATGACGGTGAAAGTCGTTCCTCAACAGAAAGCCTATGTTATAGAACGCCTCGGAAAATTTTACACCGTACTTCAGCCCGGCATCAACTTTATCATACCTTTCTTTGACCGGGCCGCCTATAAGCTCAGCCTGAAAGAAATCGCACTCGATATCCCCGAACAGATCTGTATCACGAAAGACAACGTGCAGGTCCGGATGGACGGCGTCATCTTCATCCAGGTAATCGATGCGAAAAAGGCGTCGTACGGTATATCCGACTACACCTTTGCCGTGATCCAGCTTGCCCAGACGACAATGAGAAGCGAGATCGGGAAAATTGACCTGGACAAGTCCTTCGAGGAGCGGATGACCATCAACCGCGCCGTGGTAGAAGCCATCGACGAAGCGGCCATCGGGTGGGGCGTTAAAGTGCTCCGCTACGAAATCAAGAACATCACCCCGCCCCAGAGCGTGCTGGCCGCCATGGAAAAGCAAATGCAGGCGGAACGGGAAAGAAGGGCCGTCATTCTCCAGTCGGACGGGGAGAAACAGGCCGCGATCAACCAGGCGGAAGGCCAGAAACAGAAGGTGGTGCTGGAGTCGGAAGGTCTGCGGGCACGCCAGATCAATGAAGCCGAAGGTGAGGCGTCCGCGATCAGGTCTGTGGCCGAAGCGACCGCCGACAGCATCAGGCTGGTGGCCGCTGCCATTCAAACCCCGGGTGGCCAGGAGGCCATCCAGCTGAAGGTAGCCGATAACCTCGTCGACCAGTTCGGAAAGCTGGCCAAAACCAATAACACCCTGATCCTGCCGGCCAACTTCGGAGACATGAGCTCCCTGATCGCCGCAGCGATGAGCGTCGTCAAGTCGGAACAAAAAAAACCCGATAACAGGTAACAACAGGTAAAACGCACTGATTTTCGAATTAACTCTTTACTACAATGGATTTATCCCTTCCCCAAATATGGCTGATCGTGGGATTGGTAATGCTTCTTGCGGAGCTGGTGAGCGTCACCCTGGTGTTTATCTTCTTCGCAGTCGGGGCTTTTGCTACCGCGCTGCTGGCCGTGCTGGGCATACTGAACGAACCCGACGCCCAGATCATCTGCTTTTCAGTGATTTCCTTTCTGTCCCTGGTCCTGCTTCGCAAGCAGGCCAAACTGATTTTCTTCAGGAAGGAGAAAAATCCGGAATACAACGAATTTATCGGGGAAACCGCCATGGTTATCCGTGAGATACCGGCCGGCGGCGAAGGAAAGATTTTTTACCGCGGGGCAGAATGGATCGCCGTGTCGGGGCACCGGAATCCCATCGAGGCAGGCAGCAAAGTAATCATCAGGCAAACTGACGGTATCAAGCTGATTGTCGAGGAGGCGTAAGCTTCCTCCTGATGCTTTATAATAAAGAAAGCGGGGAATGTCACCCCGCTTTCTTTATTCTGTGCCCGGCTTGTCGCCTACTACTACTTCAAAGCCTCCGCCACCGGATCCCCGATCGCACCGCTGGGAGGCAGTATCCGCAGCAGGGCGGAAATGGTCGGGGCAATGTCTGCTATCGTGGTCCGGCGGAGCGTCTCACCTTTCTTCACCCCCCAACCGTACAGCACGAACGGCACGTGCGTATCATAGTTGTAGGGAGTGCCGTGGGTCGTCCCGGTCGCACCGCCCGAAAACCAGTTGGGAGACGGGATGATCTGCACATCGCCGCTCCGTTTGGCATGGTACAGGTTCTTATACAACCCGGCCTGGTAATCCGGGATATCCGCTTCATTTACCTTTCTCAGGTTGATCACGTTAGCCACCGACGGATCTTCAATGACCGCGTTGCGGACCACGCGCACCACATCGTCCACGCTGATTTTCTTCTTCTCCAGCAGCTTGTGATCCAGGTAGAGCTGGTAATTCTGGGAAGACCTGATGATGTCACCCTCCCCGAAAGCATCCGCCAGGGCCTTTTTCATGGCTTTGCCCAGGTTACCTGAGCTCAGCAGACCGGCCGGCAGCTTGTGCTCCTGCCAGTAGCCCGGCACATCCATCACACCGTGGTCGGCTGTCAGGAAAACGGTAAAGTTTCCCTTTCCGACCCAGCCGTCCAGGAAAGTCAGGAGGTCCGAGAACTCCCTGTCCAGGCGGAGATAATTGTCTTCCTGCTCTACCGAATTGGGACCGAAACGGTGCCCGATGTTGTCGGGTGTGGAGAAGCTGATCGCGATAAAATCAGTGTCTGTTCCTTTGCCCAGCTTTTCATTCCGGATGGCGGCCACGGCTACATCCTTGGTCATCGTATTTCCCCAGGGAGAGCCATACACCAGCCCGAAGGCATCGCCCGCCTGCGCGGCAAATTCATAGGGAAAGGTGGGTTCGGACTTGCCGGCAAATTTCCCCTCCCACTTCGAATTGTCAGGTGCGCTTTGGGTATACTGGTCGACCGGCAGCAGTGTGCTCCAGCCTTTTCTCAGGAACTGCGACGGCCATTTCTGGCTGTTGTATTCCTCGAGCCACTGCGGCAGGTCGTTGCGGTAAAAAGTGCTGGTGATCCAGTTGCCGGTTTTGGAGTCGAACCAGTAAGCGCCGTTGGCGGCGTGCCCGGCGGGAAGTATCGAGCCCCTGTCTTTGATCGATACGCCGATCGTTTTGCTCCGGAAATTTGTCGCCAGCCGAAGCTGGTCCGTGACGGTGCTGACAAGCATATTCCGCGGGGACATCCTGCCGGCCCCTGCATTGGAGCTGCCTACGGTAGCTACGGTGCTGTCGCCCACGCAATAGACCCCCTTCCCTGAAAAACGGTCGAACCAGTCGTTGCCCACCACGCCATTGATGGCCGGCGCCGAACCGGTGTATACCGCCGCATGACCAGCCGCCGTAACGGTAAGCGCATAGTGATAGTGATTGTTCCGGCAGTTAAACCCCTCGTTCATCAACCGTTTAAAACCTCCTTCCGAATACCTCTCATAGTAGCGATACAGGTAATCATATCTCATCTGATCGACGACAATCCCCACCACCAGCTTCGGACGCGGCACCGATTTATCCGCCGTGGACGGAATGGTATTTTTCTTTGTATTTTGTGCAAGAGCGCTGAAAGCAAAAAAAGCAGCTACCAGTAATGACAAAAACCTTTTCATGCATAAACTGTTTTAAAATTAAAAAAATAATAGGCAAAAAAATTGTCAGTGAGCCGGTTATGTTTGTTCATTGGTAGTCGTGTCTCTTTTTGGATTAAACGGAGATCTTATATTATTTACGAAAAAAAAACAGGTGGTGTACTATTCTTCCGGTGGATTTCGCGGGCGCCCGGTCTTCCCGGGGAGGATTTCATTTATTGCGTTCGATGGTATACAGCACCAGGTGCTCCAGTGACTTCCTGTACACGGAATCTTCAAATTCGTACAGCAGCTTCCGGGCGTTTTCCACGTAGCGGTGCATGGCTTCCTGGGCATATTGAATGCCTCCCGATTCCTTTACAAACCGGATGACTTCCGCTACCTTCCGCGGCTTGTGGCTTTCATTCCTGATGATATTGATGATTCTGCGTTTTTCGGACCAACCCGCCTTACCGAGGGCATGAATGAGCGGCAGGGTCATTTTTTTCTCCTTGATGTCGATCCCGAGCGGCTTGCCGACGTCGGCGTCGCCGTAATCAAAAAGGTCGTCCTTAATCTGGAAAGCGATGCCGACCATCTCGCCGAAAGCGTGCATCTTCCGGATTGTGGCTTCGTCGGCACTGGATGAGCTGGCCCCTACCGCACAGCAGGAGGCAATCAGGGAAGCCGTCTTTCTCCGGATGATCTCGTAATAGATATCTTCCGAAATGTCCAGCTTCCTCGCCTTCTCCATCTGCAGGAGCTCCCCTTCGCTGAGCTCCCGGACGGCGTTGGAAACGAGCCTCAGCTGCCTGTATTCCTCGTGGTCTACCGACAGCAGCAGTCCCTTGGCCAACAGGAAATCCCCTACCAGGACGGCTATTTTATTTTTCCAGAGCGCATTCAACGAAAAGAAGCCCCTGCGGTAATTCGCATCGTCCACTACATCGTCGTGCACCAGCGTCGCCGTGTGCAGAAGCTCGATCAGGGAGGCCCCTCTGTAGGCGGATTCGGAGATAGGGCCGCAGACCCCGGCAGACAGGAATACGAACATCGTGCGTATCTGCTTTCCCTTCCGCCTTACGATATAATTCATAATCTGGTCCAGCAGCGGCACGTCGCTCTTCATAAATTCACGAAATTTCGGCTCAAATGCCTTCATCTCGGTTTCTATGGGCGCCTGTATCTCACGGATAGTAAGGGACATAAATCAGTTTGGTGTACTTGCAACATCAAAAATGCCAAAAAACTTTCAGTTGATCATATTTTGGCGAAAATAAAGGCATAATTTCCCTCTTTTTTATGATCGCAGGACAGAAAGCACCTTCAGCCGCCTGCTTTTTGTTGCAAATGCTTTTTTATTTATATTTTCGCAGTTTTCTGAAAGAACCGTAAGGTT
Organism: Telluribacter sp.; assembly: GCA_040394275.1. Classification (GTDB taxonomy): domain Bacteria; phylum Bacteroidota; class Bacteroidia; order Cytophagales; family Spirosomataceae; genus JBEBSO01. The sequence continues at coordinate 490 of JBEBSO010000217.1, read as the reverse complement.
TCGGTCACTCCGCAGCGCCGCGCAGCCGGGACCCGCACAAATAAAATAAACAAATGAAAAAATCTGCACTTGTACTTGCATTGTTCCTGGCTGTTTCTGCCGCCGCCTTTGCGCAGGGCAGCTCCCAATTGTCCGAACTGCTGAACGGCAACGGGAAGCTTACCTTCCTCGGCTTGGATTTCACGCAGGCCAGGTTTGTCGGGGCACTGGGCTTCCCCGATCCGGCGGCCATCAAAAACCAGCACATAGAAAACTGGAACAACCTGCTGGTAGCGGAACCCAAAAAATTCTCGCTGGAGCCTGTATTCAAACTTCCTGCCGGTGAATACGAGACCTATGTCGACGACATGATTAAACTCAACAAAAGCGTGAATGTCGCCGGCAATATCACCAACGAGAGCCACAGCCTGGACAAGGCAAAGGTGCTGAAATCGGTGGCCAGGTACAGCCTCAGCCGGAAATCGGGGACCGGCCTGGTCTACATCGTGGA
>JBEBSO010000216.1:0-6456 GCA_040394275.1 Telluribacter sp. | reverse complement strand
GCAGCTCGTAGTGACCTGCCTCGCCGTCCACGACCAGCTTTTTCAGCGTGGCGGCGGCTTTGGTATGATCCTTCAGCGTCAGGTAGACTTTTCCGAGTATGGTGAGGGCGGCTCCCTTTGTGACGCGCGCTCCCTCGCCGGCCAGCGCGGGATCATTTTTCTTGTAGCAATGCTCAAATGCATACTCGAGATCGGGGATAATGACCTGCCTGTAGATGTCGTCGACGGGAGTACGTCCTATCCCGAAAGCAGTTCCCGGATCGTGGAAACGCGCAACTACCATGGGGACATCCCCGTACAGCCTGACCAGGTAAAAGTAGGCCAGCGCACGCAGGAACCTCGCCTCGCCCAGGTAGGCTTTGACGACAGTATCTTCCGCATCGCTTTTGGGCGTGTAATTTTCGGCTACCTCTATGATGTTGTTGGCATTCACAATCAGCTTGAAAAACCCGTCCCACAGCTCCGGCGCCGAATTGGTGTTGACTTTATAGAAAGTATGCCAGACGAAGCTGTTGTAGGGGGAAGTGCCGTCATCGGACATCTGCCCCAGGATATGCGGCAGCGCCGTGACGGCAAAAAGCGCCTGCAGGGGCTTATATGCACCCACAAGGCCCGCCTTGATATCAGCCGGGGACTTGAAAAAGGTGCCGGGCGCCAGCGTATCTTCCGGCTGCCTGTCCAGGAAAGACTCCGAGCAGCCCAGCAGGAATACGGTACACAATATGAGCGAAAATATCTTTTTCATAAGAATTGACTTTTTACAATGACAGATTTACGCCGAAAGCTACTACGCGGGTCATCGGGTAAGATCCCGCGTCCACTCCCTGGGAAAGGGCCGAGTTGCCGGAAGCATTCACTTCCGGGTTAAACCCGGGATACTTCGTAAACAGGAATGCATTCTGGACGCTGCCGTAAAAACGCAGCTGGCTCAGGCTTTTTCCGAGCTTCTGGATCGTGTTTTTAGGCAGTGTATACCCCAGCGTAATGTTCTGGATATTGACATAAGTGCCTTTGAACACAAGCGTCCCCCTGTCGGAAGTTCCGTCCCAGGATTTACGGGTCGGTGCCGCGTATTTGGCATCGGTACGGTCCGGGCGCCAGTAATTGTTGTAGTATTCGTAAACTACGTTCCCGTAGCCGAGCGCTTTTGACATCACGGCTTCCATCTGTGTCATCAGCCGGTCGCCGCCCGAGACGCCGTTCATGTGGACGGACAGGTCAAACCCTTTGTAACCGAACGTGTTGGTCATCCCCCAGATAAAATCGGGGTTGGGCGACCCCAGGATCGTATTGTCGAGGCCGTTGATCACCCCGTCCCCGTTGACGTCCGCCATCTTGTTGGTACCGGGTGCGGACCGGTCTCTCCAGAGCGGGCTGGTGGAATTGACGATCGGGTTGGTCTTTACGTCTTCCCAATCCTTGTAGGGCCCCAGGAAATTCATGCCCCAGATGCCGGCCAGCGGCTTGTTCTCCACGGTATAGGAGTTGTTGCTGATCAGGGGACGTTTGTCCTTGCCGGTGTCCAGCACCCGGTTGCGGTAGTAGGACAGGTTTGCAGACGTAGACCAGGTAAAATTACCCACGAGATTCCGTGTCTGCACGAGGTACTCGAACCCGCGGTTGCGCATGGAACCAATGTTTACCATGTAGGAACCAAAGCCGGTAATCGTAGGCAGGGGCATGTTGAATAACATGTTTTCCGTCTTGCGGTGAAAATAATCCACGCTCAGCGATACCCGGTTGTTGAGGAGCTCCGCATCCAGACCCAGGCCAAGGTCTTTGGTGGATTCCCATCCCAGCGTGGAGTTGGCGATCCGCCCGTCTACATAACCCGGTGAAAGCGTCGCACCGGGACCGAACAGGTAGGACGTTGCCGCCAGCGTACTGACCGCATTGTAGTTGCCTATGCCTGAGTTCCCGATGATTCCCCATCCGCCCCGAAGCTTAAGATCCCCGATATAAGTCTGCAGCGGGGCAAAGAAAGGTTCTTCGGAAATCCGCCAGGCTGCCGAAAAGGAAGGGAACACCCCCCATTTCCGCTGGGAGCCGAACTTGGAGGAACCGTCGCGGCGAACGCTCGCCGTGAGGTAGTATTTCCCGCCGTAATTGTACATGGCCCTTGCAAAGCTACCGATCATGGCTTCGCTGGACCGCGTGGTCCCCACGTCGCCCTGCGCGTTCAGGATGGTGATGGCCTGGTTAAGCGTCGGCACCTGGTCGGTGGGGTAATCGTATTTTATTATATGGGTACCCCTGTTGGTCGAAAGCTCCGCCGAATACCCCAGCACGGCATTTACCGAATGGCGCCCGAAGGCACGGTTATAGGTCAGGAAGTTCTGGGAGTTCCAATACAAACGGGAGGTAATTTCGTTCCTGCCGCTTGACCGGGTCACCGACCATGCATCCGGGAAGGAAGAAGGGATAAAATTGTTACGCTCCCAGTTCTGGTATTCGGTGTGGAATTCCGAACGGAACACCAGGTCCCTGGTCAGGTTGATCTCTCCAAAAAGCGTGGACAGGTTCCGGATCGTCCGCCGCCTGTCCTGCACCATGTCGTTGGCCAGCGGGTTGGAATAGGCAGGCAGGTTCCATTCCCGGTAGTCGCCTGCGATATAGCCCAGGAACTCCGGGTCGCCGTTGTCGTTGTAGGGCCTGTAAATAGGCGGGATGGATACGATATCATAGAAAGCCCCTTCCATGTTGTGCATTACCCGGGTGTTCCCCAGGGAAGGAGCCAGCAGGAGGCCCGTCTTCAGCCAGTTGGTAATCTTGAGCTCCACGTTTGCGCGGAAAGAAAACCGGTTGTAGCCGGAAGACTTCACGATCCCGTCCTGGTTGAAATAGCCGCCCGAAATCATGTACTTCACATTCTCCGTCCCTCCCGTGGTCGACAGCTGTATGTCGTTCACCATACCGGTACGGGTGGTCACGTCCTGCCAGTCGGTGTCGTAGGGCTGTGCCTTGGTCTCCGGCGTAACGTAAATCCAGTGCTCGTAATAGGTGCCTCCCTGTCCCATAAAAGGCGCATTGCTCGAAAAATTCCGCCAGTTGTACAGCCTTGTCTCGTCGCTGTCGGTCCATTTCCATTGCGGCAGCTCGGGGTTGTTGGTACCAAAATTGGGATCTTCCACTATATACGCCTGCGCCCGGGCATCGTCCATAAACTTCAGGAAATCCTCCCGGTTCAGCATGTGCATTTTATTGGTCATCCGCTCCACGCCGCTCCGTACGTTGATGGAGACGGTGGGCTTGCCCGATTTCCCTTTTTTGGTGGTGATGAGAATGACGCCGTTGGCGGCGCGGGCGCCGTAAATAGCGCTGGACGAAGCGTCCTTGAGCACTTCGATGGACTCGATGTCCGCCGTGTTGATCGTGTTCAGCGGGTTTTCAGACTGGTTGAAGCCATCTTTCAGCGGAAAGCCGTCCACTACAATAAGCGGATCATTGGACGCATTGATGGAATTCAGCCCGCGGATGACGATGTTCGATCCCCCGCCGGGCGCATTGTTGGAGTTCAGAATCCTGACACCGGCCATCTTGCCGGTCACGGCCTGGGCAAAGTTCGACACCGGGTTGTCCTTCATATCGGCTGCCGATACCGACGAAATGGCAGAGGAAACATCCCGCTTTTTCTGGGTTCCGTAGCCGATTACCACGATCTCATCCAGCTTGGAGGCGCTCTCCGACAACGCGATATTCCATACGCTTTTCCCGCCTATCGTAACTTCCCGCGGGGAGAAGCCTATATAGCTGAACACCAGCACTGCATGCTGATCCGGAACGGTAATAGCATACCGTCCCTGGGCATCCGTGATCGTACCCGTGGTGGTTCCTTTCAGCTGGACGCTCACCCCCGGCAGCGCACCGCCCTTCTCGTCCGTTACTTCCCCCCTTACCTCTATGTCCGGCAGGGGCGCAGGCACAAGGCTTTCCGTCGCCTCTTTAAAGGTTTTCTTTTTAACCAGGATGTTGTTCTTTACAATGGTATACGTATACGGCTGCCCCCGCAGACATTCCTCCATAAACTCATCGATAGAGGTATTTCTCACCCGTACGTTGACGCGGGTATCGCGGAGCTCCTCGCTGTTGTGCACAAACACGTACGGTGTCTGCTTTTCAACGAGCTGGAATAACTTTTCAAGCGAAATGTTACGTTTTTCCAACGTGATTTTCTGCGCAATGCTACTGGCGCTCACATGCAGGAAAGCGAATAAAAGAATGAATAATGTCAGGTTTATTCTCATAATCATCCTTTTGTCAGGGGCGCAGATCCGGCACAGCACGGATCCTTTCGCCCGAACGGATTTTACAAACGGCTGCCACCTCGTTACAGCCCTTGTAAACGAATTTAATTTCATTACTTTTGCATGATTTGGGTTAATAAAATGATTTTCCTAACAATCTCTGTTTCCGGATCTTCCGGAAAGGGGTTAGCTCAGATCCTCGTCTCCGGATGGCCGTCCGGAGGCGTTTTTTTTACCCCTCGATGCATTTCAGGTTTCGGGTATGTTTCCTCTCATATGCGTTAGAATTTAGTGACAGACATTTTTAACAAAAAACCGGCCGGAAGACTTAAGATATGACGATCTTCCGGGTAGTACCAAACTGGACGATCCGGTACCTCAAATCAAAATATTCCAGAATCTTAAGGGCTTCGGAGGCGTTGACATTCCGGTATACTTTACCCCACAATTTGATGTCAGGTATCCTGCCTTCAAACTCCACCTCCACATCATACCAGCGGGAGAGCTCCCTCATCACGCTCTCTATGTCCGAATTCTGAAACTGGAACAGCCCGCTTTTCCAGGCCACCACCTGGTCGGTGTTGACGGACGAGACGCTCATCCTCCGGTGGCCGGTCAGCACCGATTGCTCGCCCGGCTGCAGCACGACTCCGTCCCCACCCCCGCCGGTCCTCCCCGCCACACGTACAGCTCCTTCCAGGAGCGTGGTTTTCACCGCGGGCTCATCCCTGTATGCGTTGATATTGAAATGCGTCCCCAACACCTCCACGGTCTGGGTGGGCGTGATCACCAGGAACGGGATACGCGCTCCGCCCTGCAGCCGCTGCTCTTCTACTTCAAAATAACCCTCCCCGGTCAGCTCTACACGGCGCTCGCCGGCACCGAATGCGACCGGATATTTCAGCGAGGAGGCCGCGTTCAGCCAGACACTCGTCCCGTCAGGCAGCAGGACCCTGTATTGCCCGCCTTTGGGAGTTGAAACGGTATTGAAACGCAGCTGGTTTTCGGGAATCGACTGGTCTGCGGTGACCGTATAGGTCAGCATGCCTTCGGCCGTCTTGGCGATCGAGATCCCGTCGTCCGCAAGGATTTCTCCCTCCTTTGCGTCGTTCAGCGTGATCACCCTCCCGTCGGCCAGCTCAAGCGTCGCCTTATTTCCCCCGGGGGCTATGTCCGCCACGAGGCTTGCCGCACCGTTCCGGTCCGCCTGTTCACGGGCGGCACCATCCCCGCGACCGGGCGGAAGGTAAAGATACAGGCCCGCCGATACCAGCAACAGGACGACGGCAGCCGCACGGGTAACGGGCAATTGCCACCAATGGTAGGCTTTTCCGTTCCGCGCCACCTCCTCCATGATCGCATTTTCGATTTCCTCACCGATGTACTCCCTGTCCCCGGCCGACATCTGCGTCAGCACATCCTGCTTCTCCTCAAACTGCCCGTAGTACTTTTTGAGAAAGTCTTTCTGCTCCCGGCTTGCCCTGCCTTTTAAATACTTCCCGATCATCTTCAGGAATTCTTTTTGTTGATCTGTATAGCTCATATACAGCAAGTACTTGATCCGGCAGGATCTCCCAAATGCATCGGATTTTTTTTGGAAAATATTAAAAATAAAGAATGAACCGCACCCGCTTCCTGCCTGGGTCACCGGTATCCGATACCGGGCACCGTCTCAACAGGGAGATAACAGCATGCGGGATGCAGTGAAAAATGCGGCAGGACAGGGAAAAGCCTGCCGGCGTAGCACCCGCGGTCTAGAACGGGGTTACCCAGCCGAACAGGAGCACTACCAGCCCGGCCAGCTTCGAACGAAGCTCCGAGGTAGCCCTGTGCAGCTGATTCTGTACGGTTTTTTGAGAAATATTCAGCTGCTCCGCAATCTCGTTCGTAGAAAAATACATTTCATAGTGCATCCGGAATATCTGGCGGCGCTTTTCGGGCAGCGCCATCACCCAGGCGGCAAAAAGCTCCCGGAGCTCCCTGTCCAGCAGGTTCTGATCGCACAGCGGGGCGGTCAGCATATTGTGAAAAGAATCGAAACAAGTCGTCTGCCGGTGCTCCCGGTGTACTACCTTAGAGACCTGGAATCGCACGGCGCCGTGAAGGAATGCCGCCAGGTTGTCGATCCGGAGCTCCTCCCTGCGGGCCCACAGGTCTACAAAGGCATTCTGCAGGACATCATGACAATGAGAATGGCTGTTCAGTCTTTTGA
>JBEBSO010000215.1:0-6473 GCA_040394275.1 Telluribacter sp. | reverse complement strand
TATCGTAACACTGGGATTTTTGCTGATTGTATCGCTTGGGGTCAATACCCTGGTGGACCTGCTGAGCACCAGGCTGGAGCGTTATTTCCCTGATTGGTCGGTCATTTTGCTCTCCGGGCTGAATACCGCTATCGTCCTTCTTATCATTACTGCCCTCTTCACCGTCATTTTCAAAGTGCTGCCTGACGGGAAGCTCCGATGGAAGGAATGCATGGTCGCGGCGGCATTTACGTCGGTATTGTTCGCAATAGGGAAGTTTGCTATCAGCTTTTATCTCGGCCAGTCTGACCTGGGAGCCGCTTACGGCGCGTCTGCGTCCATCGTGATCCTCCTGACATGGGTTTATTATTCTTCGATTATCCTGTACTTCGGCGCCGAGTTTACGAAAGTGTACGCCAAATCGGACGGTATCGCGATTGCTCCCAATGCGCATGCCGTTCTGGTCGTCCGGAAAGAGGCGGAGCAGCCGGGCGCCGCACGGCCCTGAATGACCTTGCAGGTCCTCCGCGCAACGGCGATGCCTGCTTTCCGGCGCATTCCTTTGGAATACCCGGAGAGCCTCCGGGTAAGGACATCCCGCTGCAGGCCGGCCTTCTCAGGGAACCCTGTCAGCGCGTCGGTCGTATATTTATAACCGGCCAGGCGGCTGAAATAGTCCGGGTTTTCCAGCCCGTTCAGGTTGCCTTAGCGCTGCACGACTTCCGGAATATAGGCCAGGCGTTTCCCGGTCTGCGCGCTGATATCGGATCCGTCTATCAGGATTTCCCCCGAAGCCGGTTCCGTGAAGCCGAGAAACAGGTGGATCGGGAGAAAAGACCGCCCGGATGCTGTCTCTGCGATCTGGTACCTGTGCGTATAAAAAAAGCCGCTCCGCAGCCCGCACCGTTGCTTTGAGATGGCCGTACCACCACAAACTACAGGTATTCCTATAGGAAAAATCCGGTTTTACCCGGATAGGCAAACAAGTTTCCGGGAGCTACTTTTGTTGTGTTCATCCACTCAACCAATTTTCCTGATGAGACCGTTTCCACTGACCCGTTTTGTTGTGCCCGCCTTATCTGTCTTTTTTATCACCGCCTGTTCTAAAAAGCGTATATTCCCCGATAAGCCGGAGCTGCCCGACCTGCAAACCTGCCGCCCCAGGGACGGCTGAGTTACGATGCGGCGCAGGACGGCTATAGCTTTACAACAAACGGCGGCCAAAGCATCAAGATTGCCGCAGCGACCGTCACCTGTACTTACAACGGGAAAGTGACGGTGCAGTTTTGGGGTATACCTTACGGCACTGAGGGGCTGCGTCACGAAAACCTGAACGGGAAGCACCTCAAGGACTGGTTTGGAACAACCAGGTCCTTCATTTTTCCCGACGGCTGTAAAATTACGTACGCGATCAGCAGCATTGATAAGCGTACGGTCTCCATAAGTATCCACGACACCGACGAATCCCACTATTTCAACGGGAGATGTGACGCATCGGTAGAGAAGGGCAATACCCTGATTTACAGCAGCACCGACAAATCCATCGGCAAGTTGATCGACGAGGCGCTGCCTGACGGGGAAACAGGCACCTTGAGGGATACAGGGACGGGCGTGCTGTTTCTTAATATCTATACAGAAGAGGAGGCCGGGAAGAAGACCGAAAAGGAGCTGCCGCTGGGACAGACCGTGCATGACGAGCCCAAGCGGGTCGATGATCTCTATGACGATGCAAGGCTGGGGCATACCTAGAGCGGGGAGGACCGGGGTTGCCTTATTCGAACATTTCTCTCACTTCAGCTGGTCGTCAGTCTTCTTCCCGGAAACGGGCAGCCCCTGATGAGCTCCACCCGTTTCGTGAATTTCCACCAGAAGTAGCCGGCATAGGAATACAGCTTCGTCAGGTCCAGCCGGTCCGGCGAAGTAATTTCGTTTTTGTAGGCCATTGCAGGCTCTTCGGCTCTGCGATCGGGTTTCATTGGATGGTATGCCGGGATTATAGGTATAAGATAGTGAAAAAAAAGAAGCGTACCCGGGTATCGAAAATGCTTTGCCTGGAACAGAATATAATTCTTCGAATGGGTTGTATTCTTTAGAAAATGACCTTGTGCGGCAAATATTCTGTAAAATTACCTGTATATTGACTGTTGTTTTGATGTTTTTGGAATAATATTTTGTTGAGTATTTTCGCCGGGCTGTATGCAGTACGACGAAGCCACAAACGCGGACCCCGCATTTTCTCTCTCAGGCAGATTATTTATATTTGGGCTCAGGTGTTGCGCAAATCGGTTAACCGGCAATATTTGTACAGGCGAGATGAATAAGAAACTGAGCGTGATCGTTTTTGCTGCCGCCCTGTTGCTGCCGGCGCTTTCTTTCGGACAGTATGAAGACCTGCTTCATAAATCGTATGCCGCGAAAGTAACCGGGGTTCATGCCATGTACAGGGACCTGATCGATACGCAGGATTCCGTGCTGAGGGCCGAAAAGGCGGAGGAAATCAGGCGTTTTGCCCGCTGGCACCAGGACAGGAGCCTGGAGCTGAATGTGGACTTCTTCCTGGTTTTCTGGAATTCGTTCTATCAGAATCAGCCCAAAGAAGTGTCGCACAGGAAGCTGACGGAACAGGTGGCCCTGGCCACGAGGGAGAATGTGGATTTTCTGAGGGCGCGTTCTTTACGGGCGTTGGCGGAATTTTACTGGAAGATCGAGAAAAATTACGAGCTCGCCTTTGAGCAATACCTGCTGCTGGACAAAGAGCTGGCCTCTGCTCCCCCGGGCGAATACCCGGAGACGGCGAGGGACCTGATGCAGATCGGGGAAGCTTACTATTTTTTCCAGGACTACGCCCTGGCCGTGAAATACTTCAGGAAAGCCATCGCGTTACCGGAGAACCCCTTCAATACGATGGTAATGAATGCCGCCCGCAATACTTCGGGCTTATGCTACCAGCAGCTCGGCCAGCTCGACAGCGCGGATTACTACTTTAAAGAGGTGCTGAGCACGGCTTTTCCCGAAGCCAGGGTCTGGATAAGGATCGCTACCGGCAACCTGGGCGCCAACATGTATCTTCGAAAGCAGTACGATAAGGCGATCCCTTTGCTGGAGACCGACTTCAACGGAGCCGTGGCGGAAAACGACTATGGCTGCGCGGCGGGCGCTTCTATTTTACTGGCCGATATTTACCGGGATAAGGGGAAAATGGGGCTGGCAAAGACAGTTATTGCGCATGCGCAGGAGCATATCGAAAAAGCGGAGCAGCCCGACCGGCTGCGGCTTTTGTATCCCGTCATGAGCAAGTGGTATGCGGCAGCGGGCGATATGGAGCGGTCCAGGCAGTACGTGGACTCTTCGGTGGCGGCCTTCAACCGGTACAACGAGAGGTTCAGCGCGCTGAAAGTGCTCAGGGCGCAGCAAAAGGTGGACCGTCAGAAGGAGGAGCTGCAGCTGGCGGCCTTTGCCCTGGAAAGAGAGCGGAAGCTGGCCGAACGTAACCTGCTTATCCTGCTGGTATTGATCCTGTGTATTGTAACGTTGCTGACCTATTTTATACAGAAGAAAAGGCAGCTGGCTAAAGATATGAAGCGGCAGGCGGCTACGCAGGAGCTGGAGGTGGCCCGGCTCAACCTGGGCAGCTTTACCGAAAGTATCCTGGAAAAGAACAAGCTGATCGAGCAGCTGCAAAGCCGTAACCCTGAGGAGGACAAGGCCGGGCTCTTGCAGGAGCTGCAGCAAAGCACCATCTTGACCGAAGACGACTGGCTGTCTTTTCAGCTGCTGTTCGACAAAGCCTACCCGGGATTCATTCCCCGGCTGAAAGAGAAATACCCGGAGCTTTCGATCGGTGAGCTGCGGTACTTCGTGCTCTCCCGGCTGAATCTCTCTACCAAAGAAATGGCGGCCATGCTGGGGGTTTCACCCAATGCCGTCCAGGTGATGCGGCACCGCATCCGAAAGAAGCTCAACTTCTCCGAAAACGACTCCCTGGAGGAAGTGATCAGAGCTACCTGATCAAACGATGGGAAGCCCCGCCTGCGGCCGGTCGTTTTTGTCCTGCAGACAAGCGGGTCCGTATCTTCTTTATAATGAGATGATTGAGACGGAATTGTCAAATGTAAGCATTTTGTAAGCCTGCGTTTTCGATTGTTTGCAGCGGGACCGGCTAAGTTTACGGTCCCAACGCGAAGGTATTATGCGACGCCCCGATCCAGAGGACAGGCAGCTGTTCCTGTTAGTAGTTTTTCTGCTCCTGCTCATTGGCATCATGGGAGGGATATGGCGGCATTATGACCTGGAGCTGCGGAGGATAGAAGAACAGAAAAGTGAATGGAAACAATATACGCGCTAAAGTCATGAAGCCCTCCTCTATCTTTTTTGCGAACAAACGGGACGCAGCGGGAAAATAGACGATATCTCAACGTTATGAAGCTTGAAATAGCCCCATCCGGTGAAGACCGGGTGGGGATCAGGAATTCTTTGCCTTGCTGGTGCTTGGCTGGGCAGCTGCAAACGCGCAGGTGGGCATCGGCACCGCAGCGCCTGATACGACTGCCGTGCTGGAACTGAAGAGTAATTCGCAGGGCTTTTTACTTCCCCGCATGCTTTCGTTGTCTTGAAAAGCAGGATGGGCCGGATTGCCGGGAACAGCATCATCATCGGGGCAAGCCAGGTACCTGTCGGCAGAAGCTATAGGCAAGACCTGGAAAAACCTGGAAAAGCACCTGGGGGGAGACGTCCGGTAATTTTCACCCGGCGGCTCCGGCTACCGGGCGACAAAGAAGCCTTCCTCGTGAAAGCCGTAGCAGACCGCATCCGGCGGAAGCGAGAGAGTATCCAGGCCGGTGAACAGGCTGAAGGCGGGCAGGATGAGCCTGTGGCCGCTCACGGCAAAGCAGGGGAATTTCATCACCTGCCCGGAGGTCAGCTTCAGGGCGATACCCGGATGGACATGACCGCTGATATTGCCGGCGGCACCGGGCGGGCGGAGTTCGTGTGTCAGGAGGATCTGTCCCAGCTGTAATTCGGTGTGCACCTCGTGAATGCCCAGCAGGGCCAGGTTTTTTTCGGTGATCCGGTCGTGGTTGCCGCGCACCAGGATAAAACGTACTCCCGGGTGCCGTTGGGTCAGCGCGCCGAAGAGCCCGACTTCCCGGTTGTGGCCTGCGTGTACCAGGTCACCGGTGACCATGACTTTTGCCGGTCCGAAATGCAGGATCAGCTGCTCCAGCCGCATCAGGTCCTGCAGCACGATCTGCTGCGGCATCGGGATCCCGTTTTTCCGGAAATGCGCCGCTTTGCCCAGGTGGAGGTCCGACAGCAGCAGCGCGCTTTCTTTCGGCCAGTAAAGTGCCCGTTGGTTGGTAAGCGTCAGCTGTTCTCCCGAAAAGGCGATCGGATGTAATATCAGGTTCATTTCCTTCTTTTTAGCGTGCTTTGCTGCAGGCGTTCGATCCGTTTGGACAGGTCCTCGCTGGAAAGGGACTGGCGGAGGCTGTCCACCTTGATCGGGAAGCTCAGCGGGGTGAAGCGGTCCGATTCCCTGAATATGATTTCACTCCGGCCGATACGTTCGAACGCCTCCTTCAGGCGGGGCTCCTCCATTTGCTGGTTGAACACCTCCGTATAGGCCTGCCGCAGCAGCAGGTTCTGCGGGTCGTGCTGCTCCAGTACCTTGAAGATAATCCCCGATGAGGCCTGGAGGCTTTTGTTGCTTTTTTGTGTGCCCGGGTAGTTCTGCACGACCAGGCCTGAGATGACGGCGATATCCCTGAATTTCCGTTTGGCCATTTCGGTGGCATTGATGCTGCTGAAGACGTCCGCCATCAGGTTTTGCCTGTCAAGCACGCCGCGCAGGTCTTCCGGGCTGATCGGAACCGGGGTATCGGAAAACAGCTCGAATCCGTAGTCGTTCATTGCCATGGAAAAGCTGACCGGGAACAGCCTGCTGATCCGGTAGGCAACCAGTGAGGCCATCACCTCGTGTATCAGCCTGCCCTCGAAGGGGTAGAAAAACAGGTGATAGCCTTCCCGGGTTTTTATTCTTTCCACCAGGAACTGGTCTTCATCGGGTATATTGGACGACACCTGCTGCGCGGCAATCAACGGGTGGAGAAAGCGAAGCGCTTTGTCCTGCACGTTTTCCTGTTTGGATTCGGCGAGCTTTTTACGCAAAAAATGGCTCAGGTTGCCTGAAAGGGGCAGCCGGCCGCCCAGCCAGCTGGGGGTGATGGCTTTGCCGGAGGAAGCTTTTACGTAAACCGTCATTTCTTTGATCCGGGCCAGTTCGAGCACCCGACCGGCGAGAACGAACTTTTCCCCGGGTTTCAGCCGGGAAATGAAGTATTCCTCGATCATGCCGATGTAGCCGCCGGAGACAAATTTTACCCGGAGCATGGCGTCGCTGACGATCGTACCGATGTTCATGCGGTGCAGCATGCCGATGCGCCTTTTTTCCACGACCATCAGGCCTTCCGCATTGCGGACCACCTTGTGAAACT
>JBEBSO010000214.1:0-6489 GCA_040394275.1 Telluribacter sp. | reverse complement strand
CTACGAATAAACCCCTTGCAGGGGGGCTGGGAATATAGCCCCCCTGCTTAATTTTTAACTGATATAAATAATATTAGGATGTTTGCCGTTTCGCCGCTACCTTTGCGGAAGTAAATGAAGTAGTACTGTCAATGCCTGAGTTATTTTCCTCCGATTCCCGCCAGGAACTGTTCCAGACCACGAAAGGCGTAGCTGTTCAATGTGACGTCACAGACAGGATCTATATCCGGTTCAACGACATCCAGGCTGATTTCCGGATCCACGAGTTTCTCCATTTCAGGAGGACGGTCAACAGCGTCGACATCCGGAGCAAACTCTTCAACCTGTCGGACGAATGTGATTTCCAGTACATCGAATCTCCCCGGCAGAGCTTCAACCGGCATTTCGACCTTTGTGAGTTCATCCAGCTCCGGGAGCTGATCAACGGCGCCCATTTCTCCATCCAGCTCAATTCCGTGATCCGGGAGGCGCTCTATTCCAATTCCTTACCCGCTTCAGAATAAAGGAGTTGCCCTTTCTTTCTTCATTATTGGATTAATTCCAAATTCCGGTTTCGGGCCGGGAAAATGAACCTTCACATTCTTTTTCCGTTTACATTTGTACCAGACGATCCGAATGCACCTGCAAACGATTGCCGTCTGACCGCGGATGATTATCCCGGCAAAACAGACGAACACTACCCGGAAAATTAGTAACTGAAATAACTGAACTGAAATAGACACATGAAAGATTTATTGAGACAACGGACTTCACTGAAAGAAGAGATCGAGATCCTTCTGAACAACCAGATAAAAATGGAAGCTGAAGCTTCTGCAAAATACCTGGCTATGGGGTCATGGTGCGACCGGAACGGCTTCAAAAACAGCGCTGCCTATTTCCTCCGGCAGGCAGATGAGGAAAGAAGCCACATGCTGAAAATTTTCAACTACATCCTCAGCGTGGGCGGAACGGCCATCTCCCCCGAAGTGACCAACATCAGGCAGGATTACCCGACTTTCCGCAGCGTATTTGAAACGGCCCTGCAAAGTGAAATCGCAGTGACGCAATCCATCAACCGGATCGTGACAGCCAGCAGAAGCGTAGAAGACTATGCAACGGAATCCATGCTGCAGTGGTTTGTAAACGAGCAGGTCGAGGAGGAAGACAACGCCAGGCGTGCGCTCGAGCTCTTCGATGTCATCGGTGAGGAAGGAACGGGGCGCTATACCATCGACAAAGCCATCCGCAAGCTGGGCGCCGACGAAGACTAATCCGGCAGGGGATGTGTCCTCCCCTTTCCCGGGACTCATTGTTAACGATCAAGGGGCTGCTCCGAAAGGGCGGTCCCTATTCTTTTTTTATACAGAATGGTGTCCGGGACCCGCTCCTGCTTCCACGTAGCGGCGTATGAAAATATTCCGGGCAGGCCGGCGCCGGCCTGCTAAACAGGAACGTACCCCGCAGGCTGCCGGCGCGATATCAGCAGGAGCCCCAGGTAAGTAATCAGCCCGTTGTAGATCAGCCGCTCAAATCCCATCTTGTAGCCGCCGAACCAGAGTTCGGAATTTTCACTCAGCACATAGGTCAGCACCGGGGACAGGAGGCAGATCAGCGGCACCCACCGGTCGGCGACAGCCCGCTTGCTGAACAACCCGAATGAAAACAACCCGAGCAACGGGCCGTAGGTATACCCCGCCAGGTCAAAAACCGCCGTGATCACCTCTTTGCTGTTCATCTTGTCAAAAACCAGGATCACGATATAAAAGAGGACGGAGAAACCCACATGCACCCAGAATTTAATCCGGGAACGTTCCTTTTCCTCTTTCTTTTCTACATTCATAAAATCAATACAAAACGCGGTCGTCAGCGCGGTAAGCGCCGAATCGGAGCTGGCATAGGTCGCCGCCGTGATCCCCAGCAGGAAGGTAATGCCTACCACGATCCCCAGGTCATTGAGCGCCAGCATGGGGTAAAAATCGTCGGTCCTGGCCGGGGGCGTGATGCCTTTGGCCGAGGCATACAGGTACAGCAAAGCGCCCAGCGACAAAAAAAGGAGGTTAACGACCACCAGGATACAGGTAAACCAGAACATGTTCTTCTGCGCCTCCCCTATGTTTTTGCAGGTGAGGTTTTTCTGCATGAGGTCCTGGTCCAGCCCGGTCATGACGATCGCGATAAAGGCCCCCGCAAAAAACTGCTTGAAAAAATTGCGGGCATCATTTCCCTCCCAATAAAAAATCTTGGAATAGCCGCTCTGGCTTACAGCGCGCACCGTGTCCGTGAAGCCGTCCAGGTGCAGCTCTTTCGACACCAGCACGATCGTCAGCACCACGGCCGTGATCAGGAAAACGGTCTGGAGCGAATCGGTAACGATGATGGTCTTGATCCCGCCTTTAAAGGTGTAGGCCCAGATGAGCAGGATCGTAATGGCCACCGAAATCTCGAAAGGAACGCCCAGCGGCTTGAAAAGCGCCAGCTGCAGCACGCCCGCAGCTACGTACAGGCGCACCGACGAACCGACCGTCCGCGAAACCAGGAACACGGCGGACCCGGACTTGTACGACCAGTAGCCGAACCGCTTTTCCAGGAAGGTATAGATAGAAATCAGGTTGAGCCGGTAATACAGCGGCATCAGCACGGTCCCGATGACCAGGTAGCCCAGCAGGTAGCCGATGACCACCTGGAAATAGGAAAACTGGTTGACCGAAACCGAGCCGGGAATGGAAATAAACGTCACTCCCGACAGGGATGTGCCGATCATGCCAAAGGCCACGAGGTACCAGGGCGATTGCCGGTTGGCCGTAAAAAATGTATGGGTGTCGGCTCCCCGGGCTGTGTAAAGAGATACGAGGATGAGCAGGGTAAAATAGACCACCAGGATGGCCAGGGCTACATAGGGATTCATTTCAAACTGTAAGAAGTTAGCACGTCAACACCGACCCGGCCGCCAGGTCAGCCTGGCTACGCCTGTAAATTTGAAACCGTAAAATAACTAAGAATACTCGGTTTCTTTGTTTAGATTTGCTAATCAAATGGAAAATTGAATGTTATGCAAGCCATATTTGAGCCTGAATCGGAAATTCAAGAGGAGACGACCGACACCCTGATCCGGAATCTCGTCGTGTTCAATGACGATTTCAATACATTTGATTGGGTGATCGAAACACTGGTAGAGGTCTGCCGCCATACTCCCCAGCAAGCCGAGCAATGTACGCTGATTATTCATTTTAAGGGTAAATGTTCGGTAAAGGAGGGTACTTTTGAAGAGCTTTCCGTGCTGAGAGCCGATATCTGCCGAAGAGGCATCTCTGCTGAAATATTTTAACTGTCCACTTGAAAAAAGCCGTCACCGGCGGCCTAAAAGGTAACGATGCAGTATCCTTCCAGGTTAATAGAGGAAGCCGTCCGCGAAATCGCCCGTTTGCCGGGCATCGGAAAAAAAACAGCATTGCGCCTGGCGCTTCACCTGCTCAAAAAAGAGGAACAGCAGACCCGGTCGCTGTCGGAAGCGCTCCTGGCCATGCGGACACAGACGAGGTATTGCAGCCAGTGCCACAACATCTCCGATGATGAGCTGTGCAGCATTTGCAAAAGCCCCCGGCGCGACCACGGCCTGATTTGCGTGGTGACCGATACCCGCGACGTGATCGCCATCGAAAATACCGGCCAGTACAACGGGCTTTACCATATACTCGGCGGGATCATCTCCCCCATAGAAGGGATCGGGCCGGCCGATATCAACGTCGAATCGCTGGTCAGGCGTATCGAATCCAGGCCGGCCGGCGAGCCTGTCCAGGAAATCATCCTCGCCCTGAGCCCGACCATGGAGGGAGATACCACCGCTTTCTACATCCAGAAAAAACTCCGGCACCTGGAGCTGAAGATAAGTACCATTGCGCGGGGAATCCCCATCGGCGGAGACCTCGAATTTGCCGACGAGATCACGCTCGGGCGGAGCATCGTCAGCAGGATTTTCTACGAATAATGCGCTTGAAGCGAATTTGATCTGCCCACAATAAATTTTATAAGCGTATCTGCAGACCAATTCCATATGACCTTAAAACTCAAACTAAAAATAGACAGATGAAACGTCAGGATTTTTTAAAAACCATAGCAGGAAGCGCCTTCCTGGCAAGCTCCCTCAACGGTACCGCAGCTGTGCCGGCTGCCGTACCGGTCAAAGAAGAAGCCTATCCCTTCAGTCAAAAGCCGCTTCCTTATAAATTTGAAGCGCTGGAGCCGAACATCGACAAGCTTACCATGGAAATCCACTACGGCAAGCACCATACGGCCTATATCAATAACCTGAATGCGGCGATCAAAGGCACTGAAAACGAAAAGAAGACACTCTCCGAGCTCATTCTGAATGCAGGCAGGTACAGCCCTGCCATCCGGAACAACGCCGGCGGGCACTGGAACCATACCTTTTTCTGGGATATTCTCGGACCGGGGAAAGGCGGCGCCCCCAAGGGCAAAGTAGCGGAGGCTATCAACGCCGGGTTCGGTTCCTTCGACAAGTTCAGGGAGGAATTTGCGAAGGCGGCGACCGGCCGCTTCGGCTCCGGCTGGGCATGGCTGGTCAAGGTGAACGGTAAGCTGGCTATAGGGTCCACGCCCAACCAGGACAACCCGCTGATGAACGTCTCCGAATTTAAGGGTGTCCCCCTGCTGGGACTCGACGTATGGGAGCATGCCTACTACCTGAAATACCAGAACAAGAGGGCCGACTACATCAGTGCTTTCTGGAACGTGGTAGACTGGGATAAGGTAGCTGCGCGGTTTTAAGCCGGTTCGGGTGAGCAGATCCGGCAAGGGCAGGGTATTCCGGAAGAGGTCCGGGATATCCTGCTTTTTTGGTGTGCCGGCCCGGGTATCCCGGCGGCCAATCCCCTATTTTCTTCGTTTCTGGTACAAGCTGAGGGCCAGGATTACCGAACCCGTAAACTCCACAAAAAGGCCGGAGAGAAGTGTAAATGCCGAATAGGACGACCGCTTAAAATCCAGGTAGGCACCCAGAATCATGATAAACGTCCCGATTACTAAAACCATTACAGCAGTAGAAGTTCTGAAATACACCGATAGTATGATTTGGTTAATACGCGACAAAAAGGTGCCGAAAAAAAGATGTTCACCCCTCGATTTTTGTAAGATAAACATTTTTTTACTTCTTTTCTACTTCCCCGTCCTTTCGCCGGCACAGGAAAAACGGTATGAATATACTGAAAATCACATGGGCTCCCCCTTCCGGATCGTCTTTTATGCTGAAAATGACGAGCTGGCCGGCCGGGCCTCCCGCGCCGTGTTCGACAGGATCCGCCAGCTCAATACGATCATGAGCGATTACCTGGACGGCAGCGAGATCAACAGGCTTTCACAGCAATCGGGCGCCCGCCGGGCCGTCCCCGTGAGCCCGGAATTGTTTGCCATCATCAGCCAATCCGTTACGATCAGCCGGAATACCGGCGGCTGCTTTGACATTACCCTGGGGCCGGTCATCCGGCTCTGGCGAAACGCCATGCTGACGAGGAAATTCCCGGATACCGTCGAGATAAAAAAGGCGCTGAAGAAAACCGGTTATAAAAAAGTAAAACAGGACAAGGGTACGCAGGCCATCCGGCTCACCAAAAACGGTATGCGGCTGGAGCTGGGGGCCATCGGCAAAGGCTATGCCGCCGATGAATGCATCGCCGGGCTCCGCAGCATGGGGATCACCTCTGCGCTGGCCGACGCCGGCGGAGACCTGGCGCTGGCAGGACCTCCCCCCGGCAGGAGAGGCTGGAAAATTGACGTCACCTCCGGCGACCCGCGCGATTCGGTACGGGTGCTCGAGCTGGCCCATGCCGGGATCGCCACTTCGGGAGCTACTTACCGGTATCTCGATCACGGGGGGAAGAGATACTCCCATATCGTGGACCCCAAAACCGGCCTCGGCCTCACCAATCCCCTGCGCAGCACCGTGATCGCCGCCACGGGCTCCGAGGCAGATGCGCTTTCGACTGCCTTCGCCGTAGCAGATCCTGCTGCCAGGACACGCATCCTGGCCAATTATCCATCGGTCAGGGTCTGGCTTTTTGAAATGGGAAAAACATCCGGTCAGAGCTGGAGCCACGGCTTCTGACAATACCACCGACCATCCCGGTACTCAACCTTCCTTCGCCATGCAGCTCACCAACCGCCAACTCTTCTTCGATCACCTCGCCCAGACGTCCGATTTCCCGCTTGCCCTGGAGATCGAATCCGCGGAAGGGATCTACCTGACCGACAGGAACCAAAAAAAATACATAGACCTGATTTCGGGCATCGGCGTCAGCAGCATCGGGCACCGGCACCCGGCCGTCCTGGAAGCCGTACGCGGACAGCTGGACCGTTACCTGCACCTGATGGTGTACGGCGAATACATCCAGACCCCTCAAACCAGGCTGGCCGCCCGGCTGTCCGACACCCTGGACCTTCCGTCAGCAGACCAATCACCCTACGGCAGGCTAGACAATGTCTACTTCACCAATTCCG
>JBEBSO010000213.1:0-6492 GCA_040394275.1 Telluribacter sp. | reverse complement strand
AGGCAGATGTTGCCGCCGACAAGCTCGCCCCGGGCATTGCCCGCCAGGTTCAGCGGGTGTGCAGGGATATGGTAGGAAACGGAGCCTTCAAACAGCATACGCCGCAGGGCTTCCGCAGCGGCTTCTCCGCCGGCTTCACCCAGGTTTTTTACCATGGGGGCATGCAGGCTGGCGTAGCCCATAGAATACAGATGCATCAGGAATACGGTCACGTCGCTGAACCCGATGATCCATTTCGGAAACTCCCTGAACCGCGTAAAGTCCAGGCGGTCGACAATCCGTGAGCATCCATAGCCTCCCCTCGCTGCAAAAATGGCCTTCAGGGAAGGATCGTCCAGCATGACCTGCAGATCGGCAGCCCGCGCTTCATCGGGTGCGGAAAACTGGTAGTGTGCGGAATGCAGCGTGGCGCCTTCCCTGATTTTCAGCTTCCATTCGTCCCTGAGGATACCGATCCCGTTTGCCAGGTCCTCGTAGTTTACCTTGCTGGCAGGAGCCGTTATACCTACCGGGTCGCCCGGTTTTAAAAGCGGGGGGAAGATCATAGGTCAGTTTCTCCGGCCGATTTCGTCTCTTATTTTGGCAGCTTTCTCATATTCTTCCTTTGCCAGCGCGTCCTCCAGCATTTTCTGCAGCTCATCGCCCGGAATTTCTTTCAGCTGATCGGTAAAGGTGCCTTTGGGCCTGATGGTTTCGCGGATGGCTTCATCCTCTTCCTCCTCGGTTTCTTCCTCTTCGGTTTCGCTGCTGATGATCCCCGCTTCTGACATTACGTTTTCATTCGTGAAAATAGGCGCGTCGAACCGGAGCCCGATCGCGATCGCATCAGAAGGTCTCGCATCGATCTCTACTTCGCGCAGATCATCCGTGCAGACGATTTTGGCATAGAAAATCCCTTCCCTCAGGTCTGATATCGTGATCTCTTTCAGCCGGAAATTGAGCGCATCGGCAAAGGACCTGAACAGATCGTGTGTCATGGGACGGTTGGGAACGATGTTTTCGATCTGCACGGCAATGGCCTGGGCTTCAAAAACACCGATAATGATCGGTAGCCTGCGCCTTCCCATCTCTTCACCTAACACCAGGGCAAACGAACCCTGCTGGGACTGGCTCGGTTGGAGACCTAGAATCTCAAGTTTGATTTTTTTCACTTTACAAACAGCTTTAGGCTGACAAATGACGCGCAAGATAGATATTAAGGCTTAAAAAAAAATGAATGCTACTTAAAATTATACGCCGGAATATGGGGTTATAGTGTATCTGACGCAGGGAATCTGCCTGCCGGTCTTTTGAGTAGCACCCTATTGTCGTATGTTTGTCGCCATGTTAGCTTGTGACCAGTTTCCCGGATTCCTGATTGCGGCTCTTGTGGGGGTCAGCCTCGGGCTTACCGGTGGCGGCGGCAGCATCCTGACGATACCGTCGATGGTCTATCTGCTGGGTATCGAGCCGCTGCTGGCTACTTCTTATTCCCTGTTCGTGGTGGGCGTTTCTTCGCTCGCAGGCTCCCTCAGCAATATGTATAAAGGGCTTGTCAATTACAGGGCCGCCGTCGTCTATGCGCTGCCCTCCATGGCCTCGGTATTCCTTACCCGCAAATTCCTGCTGCCGCTGATTCCGGATACCATCGTAGCGGGGAGATTGCTGCTGGGCAAGGGAGAGACGATCATGATGCTGCTTGCCTTCGTGATGATAGTTGCCGCGTTTTCGATGATCC
The DNA here is from genome assembly GCA_040394275.1 of Telluribacter sp. Lineage (GTDB taxonomy): Bacteria > Bacteroidota > Bacteroidia > Cytophagales > Spirosomataceae > JBEBSO01. The sequence goes on along the minus strand of JBEBSO010000213.1, from coordinate 4,775 downwards.
GGTCGGGCAGCAGGGACGCGGAGGAGACGCTGACGCCTGAAGCCGGAAACGTCATCGTGTTTAATTATCCGCTGATCCTGGCCGAAGGATTGATCGTCGGGACCATCACGGGATTCCTGGGGGCCGGGGGCGGTTTCCTGATTATCCCGGTACTGGTGCTTGTCTCGCACATTCCCATGCGGGTTGCCATCGGGACTTCGCTGCTCATTATTTCAATCAATTCGCTGGCGGGTTTTGGCGGTGATCTGGGGCAGCAGTCCTTTGAATGGCCTTTCCTGGCCAGGTTTACCCTGACGGCTGTGGCAGGCGTGCTGGCCGGGGCGTGGATGGGCCGCCGTATCCCGGCTTCCCGGCTGAAGAAGATATTCGGTTGGTTCGTATTTTCAATGGCCTGTTTTATCCTGTACCGTGAAATCCTGGCCCGCTAGACCATACACCGTTTTTCTCGCTATGATTTTGTGAGAAATTATTTTTATCTTTAAAGTCTATAGTTTTTATATATAAATGGATTTGTCCGGTTACCGCTCCCCCCGATGCGCCCGGAGATTTTCGCCTGACCTTGAAAATCAGAACCAGAATAAACAATAAAACAGGATGTATATGGATTTACTGGACGTTGTAAAAGGACCCTGGCCATGGTATGTGGCGGGCCCCCTGATCGGCCTGAGCGTACCGCTGCTTTTGTGGCTGGGCAACAAGCCATTCGGCATTTCTTCTTCGCTGCGGCACATTTGCGCGGCGGGCTTCCCCTCGGGGATCCCCTACTTCAGCTACAACTGGAAAAAGGAGATCTGGAATCTTTTCTTCGTGTCCGGTGTCTTGTTGGGCGGGTGGATAGCGGCGGTATTCCTTTCCGATCCGGATCAGCTGAAGCTGGCCGCCCCGACAAGGGAAGCGCTGTCTGCCCTGGGGATCAGGGATTTTTCCGGCCTGCTGCCTGGCGATCTTTTTTCGCTGGAGTATGTTTTTTCGTTGAAAGGGCTGATCTTCTTCATTTTTGGCGGTTTCCTGGTGGGTTTCGGGACCCGGTATGCGGGAGGGTGTACGTCAGGTCATTCGATCTTCGGGCTTTCAAACCTGCAATGGCCGTCGCTGGTGGCCACGCTTAGCTTTATGGCCGGCGGTTTCCTGTGTACCCATCTTATCCTGCCCGCTCTGCTGCGCTGGGTAATGTGAACGTTTCGATGCAAGGGGCAATCGTAGCCGCAGCGCGGGGTCTGTAAAATCACCTATAATTACAACATCATGTCTTTTCAAAACGATAAATACGCAGTGTCGGATGAGTTCAGCGCAGAAACATCCGGAGAAAGCAGCCGGGTGCGGTTCCGGCCCAACATCAGGTTCCTGCTTGCCGGGGCCTGGTTTGGCGTTCTGCTTGTGAAAGCGGAGGTGATCTCCTGGTTCAGGATCCAGGAAATGTTTCGCCTGGATTCCTTCCATATGTACGGGGTGATCGGTGCCGCCGTTGCGGTAGGGGCGGTGTCGGTCTGGCTTATCAGGAGGTTTAACGGCAAAACAATTTCGGGCGAAGCCATCAGGCTCGAGAGCCGGCGCTTTGACAAGGGTAAAATTTACGGCGGGCTCATTTTCGGTATCGGCTGGGCCATCACCGGGGCGTGCCCGGGCCCGATATATGCGCAGATCGGGTATGGTTACTATTCGGGCATCGTCACCCTGGCGGCAGCGGTTGCGGGAGCCTGGGTGTACGGCTATTACCGGTCCCGGCTGCCGCACTGAATCCGGCGGGATATCCGGTGTCGGGTACCCGGCTATTTCCTGTTTCGGGGAGGAGCGTGGGTTTCTGTAAGGGTAAGGATCCGGTAAAAATCCCCGGCTTTCAGGTATCCCTCCACCGGCCGGATCACGTCAAACTCCCCGTCAAGCAAAATGGCCGACGGGTAGACCGGCTCGCTGGTGCCGAGCAGTGTCGTGATCAGCTCATGAACACCCCTTCCGCCGGGGCCGGCGCCGGGGATAAACCCGAATACGCGTTTGCCGAGCTTCACGGGTGTTCGCTGCTCGGCGTTGAACCTGACGGGATAGAAATGGGCATTGATATAGGCAGCTACCTTTTCGTCATTGTAGGTATTCCTGTGCATGGTCCGGCACCAGCCGCACCAATCGGTGTAGACTTCGATGAGTATCTTTCCTGACATTTTCCCGGCCGGGGGCATCGGATTGCCACCCGGCGCCGGCATGGCGTGCAGGGAGCAGACACAGCAGGAAGAGAATGATCCGGGCCATAGTGAAATCCGGTTGAACGACAGACAAAACCATATTCTGAAAACAAGGAAATGCACCGGAAAATTGCAGGATATCCGCAATTTTCCGGTTTGTATGTTCCGGATACCTCTGTTTTTTGAAGGGGCTCGTTATCTTTGTGCCGGTTGAGCGCTTCATTTTAATCTTAAAATATGAGAAAAGGACGTGGTGGAACGTATGGCATGCTACAGGCGGCAGCCTCCCGCAGCCGGGCAGGAAAACCTGTGAAGCCGTTCTGGTGTATGGCGCTCGCCTGGCTGGCTGCGGCCGGTGCGGCTGGAGCGCAGACGGACGGCCTGGTCTACGGGGACCGCATCTATTCGGAAACGATCAAGACCGTGCTGCTGTACCCGCAGGCCGCCAACCCGGAAAATCCTGCCCGGCTTGTGGCTCCGCCCGTCATCAGCCTCCAGGCCGGGACCAGGCTGGTACTGGAATTTGACGACCTGACGGCGGACTACCGGGCTTTCCGGGCAAAAATTTTTCACTGCAACGCCGACTGGTCCGGATCTGTGCTCAACGAAGTGGAATATACCCGGGAGTTCAATGACTACCCGGTCACGGAAGCCAGGCAGTCTTTCAGCACCAAAATTCCCTATTACCATTATACTTTTATCGTGCCGCAGGTCCGGATTTCGGGCAATTACGTCCTGGTCGTGTTCAATGAGCGTGACCGCACGCCGGTTTGCTCGCGCAGGTTTATGGTATACGATACAAAAGTACGGGTGCAGGCGCAGGCCAGGTTTTCACAGGGGATCAACCAGCAGCATACAGACCAGCAGATCGATTTCGGGATTGATTATAAGGGATTCCCGCTTGTCGCGCCGCAGACAGATCTCAAGGTGTTTATACGGCAGAATTTTCGCTGGGACAGGATGAAGAGCGATTTCAGGCCGACAAACGTCAATGTGTTCGATCAGAAGCTGACCTACCAGTTTTTTAACCTGGAAAATACTTTTCGGGGCGGCAACGAGTTTCGTTTTTTTGACAGCCGCACGCTGGCCGGAAGGGGATTCGGGATTTACGAGATCGACCGGCTGCCTGAATATACCCGGCTGATCCTGGGCCCGGACAGGTCCCGGAATTTTGATGCCTACCTCCAGATGGATGACTTCAACGGGGGATATGTGGTAGACCATAGGGAGTCGGGCAGGGGAAGCGTGGAGGCGGACTATACCCCGGTGGTGTTTACGCTGAAAATACCCGAGCTGCCGGAGGGACGGGAAATATATGTCAACGGGGCATTTAACCTGTGGCAGAACAACGAACTGAACCGGATGGAATTTGAAAACGATTCGCAGTCGTATCAGGCCGTGATCCTGCTGAAGCAGGGTGTGGTCAACTATAATTATACCGTATATGATCCTGCGAGCCGCCTGTATAGTGAATCGCTTGTGGAGGGAGATTATTCCGCCACCGAAAACGATTACGACATACTGGTCTATTACCGGCCGCCGGCAGGCCGTTCCGATCTGCTGGTGGGTTACAGCACGATAGAATGGAACCGGAGGAGATAAGCTTTATCGGCTGAAATCTCCATGTGACAGGAGGATTTACCCGCAGGCGGGGAAGGAATAAAAGCAGCCAACTGATTGATGTACTATTGACTATTGAATTTTTATCCGGATGAGGAAGTTTTTTTTGTTATGGGCAGCGGTCATTGCCCTGCAGGCCTGCAGGGAAACCGGTAAGGTGGTGAACCCGGGTGAGTACCTGCCCCTGGAAGCAGGCGCCTGGTCGGTGTACGATATGTATGAAGAGGTGTATTCGTCGGGACAGCCCGCGCCGGCCGTCAGGACCTGGCAGGAAAGAGACCTGGTGACCGCCGTGACGGTGGAGGGAGGAAGAGCGACCTTTTTTATCACGACATCCACCCGGAATACACCCGATGGCTACTGGCAGGCCGTGAAACAGTATACCATAGACCGGTACCCGGACAGGATCGTCACGACCCGCGACAACCGCAGCCTGGTTACGATGACTTTCCCGGTCAATTCCTATACCGAATGGAACGCCAACGCCTACAATCCGTCGGAGGAGGAGTGGCACCGTTACACAGGCATCGGTGCGCCGGTAAAAGTAGGAGAGCGTACGTACGAAAACACCGTTACCGTGCTGGAGCGGGATTATGAGACGCTGATCAACTTCTACAAGGGAGAGCGGCTGTATGCGCCGGGTGTCGGGCTGGTCAGGGAGGAACAGACGAATTTCGAATATTGTCAGGACGAGGATTGTATCGGTTCTGCAACGGTAGAATCAGGCACTTATCGCCTCAGAATACGCTCCGGGCAGGAAAATTGAGTTAAAGTACTGTTAAATAATGCCGATATGCTCAAAAATAGTGTGGAAAAATTTGCAACATGAAAAAATGCAATTAACTTTACACGCCAAATGAGTTTAACCACTAAAAAAAGAACTATGAAAGTTGTAGATCTGCACTCGTCAAAATCGAAGAAAAAATACGTAAAGCCCATATTGAAAGCGCATGGAAATGTAAGCGAAATTACCAAGGG
>JBEBSO010000212.1:0-6499 GCA_040394275.1 Telluribacter sp. | reverse complement strand
ACTTCGGGAGCGACCGTGACTACGTCGCCGTGTTCATCCCGGGAGGGCACGGGGCATTGCTCGGGCTGCCCGACGATAAAAATGTCGGCAACCTGATCAAGTGGGCATTTAAAAAGGACCTGTTCAATCTGGCCATCTGCCACGGACCAGCTGCCTTCCTTTCTGCAAAGCCTGAAAATGACGGGGAGTCTTTTGTTTTCAGCGGATATAAAATCGCCGCTTTTCCCGATGCGGTGGACAGGCGGACTCCCTATATCGGCTACATGCCCGGGCAGCTAACCTGGTTTTTCGGGGAAGAGCTGAAAAAATCGGGAGTGAGCATCGTTAATTCAAAAGCAGACGGGACCTGTTTTGCCGATAGAAAGCTGATCACCGGCGCAAGCCCGAAAGCCGCCAATGAATTCGGGAAGCTGTCTGCAGCCAAAATACTGGAGCATCTGAACAGTCAGGTTTGACAATTATACCTGCCGTGCGGTAACAGCCTGTCAGCCGGGAACTTCGGTTTGTTTACCATTCGTCTGTTTCTGTAAAGCTTTGTAATGCTATGGCGAAGAGATTTTTGTTGATCCTGCTGCTTTTCCTGGTAAGCGACCTGTATTTTTACCAGGCCATCGTTACCGTTTCCGCCAACCCGCTGTTTCATACCGCCTACTGGCTGGCGGATGCCCTGCTCGTGCTGGGCGGAATCTCTGTCGTACTTGTCAGCCGGGTAAGCGGAGGCGTGCAGCGTTTTATCGCGATCCTGATGGCGGGCATCCTGCTCACGTTTGTTCCCAAGCTGCTTTCCTCGCCGGTGCTGGTTGCGGAGGATGTTTTCCGCCTGTTCCGGGGTTTTCCAGCCAGGAACATCTACATCAGCGAGGTGGCGCTGGCGCTGGCCGGCATGATGTCCCTGGTCATTTTGTTCGGCCTGACGCGCGGCCGCCATTTTTACCGGGTGAGAAGGGAAACCATCCGGTTTCCCGACTTGCCGGAGGCATTTGACGGCTTTACGATCACCCAATTGTCCGATATTCATTCGGGAAGCTTCAGTGAGCCCCGGGGCGTACAGAAGGGGCTTGACCTGGTGAACGCGCAAAACAGCGACGTGATCCTGTTTACCGGCGACCTGGTCAACAACCAGGCTTCCGAGATGGAAAGATGGATACCGGCCTTTGCGGGGCTGAAAGCGCCAATGGGGAAATATTCTGTGCTGGGCAACCATGATTACGGCGACTACATCCGGTGGGAGACCCCGGAGAAAAAGCGGGCCAATCTTGTCCGCCTGAAGCATGTGCACACCGAGATCGGCTTTCGCCTCATGCTGAACGAAGCCGTCACCCTGCAGAGAGACGGACAGCGCATTACCCTGCTGGGCGTGGAAAACTGGGGTAAAGGCGGCTTTCACCGGTACGGCGATCTGCAAAAGGCCGTTGCAGGGATTCCCGAGAATAGCTTTAAGATCCTGATGTCGCACGATCCCTCGCATTGGGAAGGCGTCGTGCTCGACCATTACCAGCACATCCACCTGACGTTGTCGGGACACACGCATGGCATGCAGTTCGGCATCGAGCTGTTTGGCCTGAAATGGAGCCCCATTCAATACGTGTACCGGCAATGGGCCGGCCTTTACAACCGGGACGGAAAGTACCTGTATGTCAACCGCGGTTTCGGGTTCCTGGGCCTGAAAGGCAGGATCGGCATCTGGCCGGAAATCACGGTCATCACGCTGAAGCGTACAGGGGGCAGGTAGACGGTCGCGTATCCTCGTTTGTCCCGGTGGGTTGCGCGGACTCCGGGGCAGGACGCCGCGCCGGCCATACGTGTTTCACCGCGTTTATTTTTTTGCTTTCCTGGCCAGCTCCAGCGTTTCTTTTGCCATTTTTGTATTCTTCATCGGGGGAGACAGCACCTCGTACATTTCCATAAAATCTGCCCGCCCCAGGCTGCCGTGCAGCGTGCAAAGCGTTGGCAGGATGGCTCCGACCGGTGAATCGTGGTAGCGGCTGACGTAGCTTTTCAACAGCGTTATCCGGTCGGCGGCCAGTTCATCCATGACTTTTTTAAGTAAATCAGCGTCCGGTTTGCTGTCGCTTTTCTGCAAAGACTGGTATACCCGGTCAAGGCGGTGACGCTGATAGCCTAACCGCTGGTCCCTGTCAAACCATTCCTTCCATTGTGCGTCAATGTCGGAGCCGCTTACCCTGATGTGGCCGAAGTCGGGCCCGGTACCCGCTACCGACACTTCCCGGTTGTCCAGCAGGATGTCGGCGAGTTTTCTCCAGTTATCGCCCTTGCCCGTATACAGGGAGGTGAACACCGGTTCGGTCAGTATGCCCCGGATGGTAAAATGCCCCTTGTCGACGGTGGCTGAATCGATCCGTTTGAATTCATGAACCAGGTAAATGACCGTTCCGTCGGCGAGCCCGGCTATTTTCCCGTTTATACGGTAACCGTCAGTGTGGTGCCCGGCAACCGGGACTGAAAAAAATGCGGCAAGAAGGGACAAAATGAAACATTTCATGCGGAAAGGTGATTATGGTTGGCGTTTTTGAAAAGGACAATGCACTTTGATCAAAGTTGCATGAGCCGACCTGAAAATAAGCCGGGAGCCGGAAGTACCGTTACCCCGGCGCCTGACCGGATCCTTTCTTATTTCGAAATAGGAAACGAATAGACCGGCAGGTTTATTTGTCGGGCGGTTCATCTATTCCGTGCCGGCGGCTCCCGCGCTCGATTGTTTTCCTTAAAAAACAAATAGAAAACCAGATCATTTGTATTTTGGCATTTTTTCCGGGAAACCCCGGCGACAAAACAAAAAAGCAATGCGAACATTATCACTTTATATCGCGACAAGCCTTGACGGCTACATTGCGAAGCCAGGCGATGACCTCAGCTTTTTGAAAACCGTAGAAAAGGAGGGAGAAGATTATGGCTACGCGGCATTCACTTCAACGGTAGACTCCATTATCCTGGGGAGAAAGACCTACGACTGGGTGCTCAGGGAAATCGGCGCTTCTCATTATGACAACGGGGAAAAAGACGTGTATGTCATCACCAGGAAAGAAAGACCCGGGACGGGCAAAACGAGGTTCTATACGGGTGACCTGAGCGAACTGGTGCGACGGCTGAAAAGCGAAAGCGGGAAGAACATCTATTGCGACGGCGGAGCAGAGGTAATAGACGAACTGCTCAGGAATGATCTGGTCGACGAGCTTATTATTTCGGTTGTTCCCGTGCTGGTCGGCGATGGCACCCGGCTCTTTAAGGACGGCAGACCTGAACAGCAGCTCACGCTTGTGCATACAAAGGCATTTGACACGGGACTGGTCCAATTGCACTACAGGCGATCCCCTGCGGATGTACGCCGCCCGCTGTAACGCTTCCCCGCCCGGCAGCATCTATGCTTTCCGTACAAATTCGGATTTAAGGGCCATGGCTCCGAAACCGTCTATTTTACAGCTGATGTTGTGATCCCCGTCCGTGAGCCGGATATTCTTTACTTTCGTCCCCGCTTTGACCGGCTTGGGCGCGCCCTTTACCGGCAGGTCTTTTACCACCACTACCGTGTCGCCGTCCCTGAGCACCTGGCCGTTGGCGTCCTTTACGGTATGCTCATCCATTTCCCCGGCGGCAGCTTCCGCAGGATTCCATTCATGCCCGCATTCCGGGCAGGTATATAAATCATCACCGCTGGCGTAAGCATACGGCGAGCTGCAAAGGGGGCAGGTCTTTAAAATATCTTCCATGGCCGCAAATTTACATTTTTCCGGGGAAATCCGGCCTTTAAAACCAGCCCGCGTTTCCTGATCACCGAATACGATCATTTCCGGCCGAACCCATGGGGGCCGCATCCGCCGCCGTCTGCCGGATTGGCGCGGGTTATTCCCCACCCCTTCTATTTGACAGGGTCAACGGTTAGCACGGCATCCTGATTTAAAGCAGGCAATGTTATTTGCAGCATCCCGGGATAAGGATTGTCAGCTTCGATATTTCTGCCATTCAGCTTAATCCGGTACTTATAATCCGGGTTCATACAAACCAATAAGCTTCGTTGATGAGGTTTTACGGTCTGATCAAATGAAAAGCGTCCCTCATAAGACGAAAGATCCTTATTAAAAGACTGCTTGTCAATCCATATTTCAAAGCCTGTGGTAACAGTCCCGGGTTTATAATAGGCAGAAAACCAGTTGATCACGGGCGCGGTAAGGCCGGCAAACTGGTGCCACCCGGCTCCCCGGCCGGTTTTGGCAGAGTAATATTCGAAGGTGGAGTAGGAGGCATCTACCTCCCTTTTGTAAATATCCAATGCTTTCTGCGCTATTTTATGTGCCAGATCGGCGCGGCCAAGGTCAAGCATCGCCTTCCAGGTAAACCATTGGTGCGGCATCCATACCGAGCCGTTCCAATAGCCGACGGGTTTAAAGTAAGGGGCAGACTGGTCTACCACGCAGATCCCTGTAGGTGTCCACATGTGTTTTTCAGAAAATATCTTTTCAAGCAGTATCTGTTCCTGCTCAGGCGTACAGATGCCTGCAAACAGCGGGTAAGCTCCGTCCAGCCCCATGTTATGATCTTTCTTGCTGACAGGGTCTTTAAAATGACCTACCGGGTTCCCGTTGTCGTCATGCACCACGTAGCTGAAATAGCCTGATGTATCATTCCAGGAATGTGTCTGCAGCGCTTCCGAAAACAGCCTGATGTCTTCATCGTATTTCGCCAGGTCCTTTTTCTCGCCGAGCGCAGTCGCTGCCAGCTTCAGCATCTTTGCCAGGCGGATGCTGTGCGCCGTATTTGCTACCGGCGCCACTGTTTTGGTAGCTTTCTGCTCATGTACCGTCACCTGGGCCGGGTAGTCATCCCAGCCGCCCGAATTATAGAAATAATCCCATGTTTTAAGCAGGTTTGATTTTAACGTCCGCGTGGTTGAGCTGCCGAACCGGCCCGCCATAAACTCATAGTATTTCTTCAGCCGCGGATAGAAGTAGGTAAGCATTTCGCGCGATTGGGTTTTGTTCCACAGGTCATAAAACGCGTATATCTGTACGGGTACCGGTGTGCCGTGCTGAATAAACGCGTTCTGGTTATCGCCGGAGGTAGTATAGGCATTGATGTTCTCAATAGCCATTTTCGTATTGATCTCATTTAATCCCAGGGCTGTAAATCCCGAATCCCACGTGTACAGCGAGGTATACCATTTGCCGGGAGTAAAGTGACGTATGTAGCTGTCCTGCGTGTATATGGGGTATAGAATGTTGGTCAGCAGGGTGGTTTGCATGATTTTTCGGCCAAACTCGTATTTTTCACCCTCCGGGAGTACCTTGGCAGCCGCAGCCAGCTCCCTGTTCTTTTTGTCTATGGCCGCACGCTTCGCCTTGTCCAGCTCAGCCAGGCGCTTTTTTACACCTTCATAGGTGCCGGTGCACACCATGGCATAAATGGTTTGTTTATCGTGCGCGTCAAGTTCAACAGGTCGTATATATACATTGGAAAAATGTCCTTTACCGTTTCCGTTAAACACTTTATTGGTATGGTTGTTAAAGTGTCTCCTCAGATAGATGTCCAGTTCATCATTGTTGAATTCCCTGACCCATGCATCATTGAATTCCCAGCTGACGCCGTAATACGTATCGATCTCTTTATACTTGAGTATGATATTTTTGTCGGAGAGGTTTTCGGTGATTTCCGGCCTGAAATTTCTAACCAGCGGAATCAGCTGCGGCTGGTCCTTACTTTTTGTGATAAAAAACCCGTTGAATTCAACGTCTGCTCCTCCTTGTGATTCAAAAGTCAGCGTATGCACCCCGGCTTTTGATACGGTGTAGGGGATCATGACCTGTTCGAGCTTACCGGTTCCCTTCAGAACTATTTTGTGACTGGTGAGACCGCCGGTATTAAATACGTTCCCGGTGTTTGCTTTCATCCGGTACAGCACACTGACAAATCCGCTGGTGTGGTCTTTACCGAGGTTGACATCATAAGCTAGCTTATTGCCCGGCGTTTGCCCGAAGCTTTTTGAGATGGCCCTCCCGTCCAGGAAATCGCTGTGGCGTATTTCGCCATCTATCGCCCCGTCATATATCAGATTATCCCTGGGGCCCGGTTTAGCAAATGAGAGTGATTTATAGTCAACGGCATTCTTCCATAAGACGTTTTCTGGTTTACTTATGGTCTGCAGCGGATAATTCTCGGGGTAATCCAGGTAGGCCATCAGGTTGATGTCCAGATTTTTTGGCAGGGCAGTGTTGTTTACGCACCTTATGGCTATAAGCACTGTAGAGGAATCAACAACATTGTATTCTACATCGGCATAGGCTTCATCTTTCCAGGCCAGTTCACTTCTGAATGTATAGCGGGTCAGGTCATTGTTTGAATCCCAGGGGTAGTAATCCGAGTGCAGCAATACATTTGGTATGACAGGTTTATACCTGTACAATCCTGCTATGACAGAAAAATCAAACCGGATCCCTGATTTAAATTCAGGTACATGGGAGATACCTGCGTATTTCTTTGAGTAAGT
>JBEBSO010000211.1:0-6527 GCA_040394275.1 Telluribacter sp. | reverse complement strand
GGTCCGAGCTCAAAAGCAGCACTCCCTTGCTGCGATGCTGGTTGAAAGCGCGCCGGAACACCAGCCCGCGGCTTCTCAATAAGAAAATATACTGCCCGTTATCCTGCACCTCCTGTACGTGCTCCACCCTGGCCCCCACCAGCACCGAACTGGGGAAAGGGAAATCCTTGCCTGCTTCAAATGCCCGGTAAACTCCTTCGGGCAGGCCCGGCAGCTGCATCACCGGGAGTGATTCCAGGTAACTTGCTTCCTGGTACAAATGCAGGTAATTGGGCAGCTCCCTGCTGCTTACGAGCCGGATTACATCGGGAGTCCGCTCCTGCACCGGCGGGCGGGGCTGAAAACCCGGATCTGCCGGTTTCATCAGGGCGCCTAAAATCGCATCTCCCGACGGATAAGCTGCATCCGGCGGACCGTAAGCGGCTCCCATCCGGGGATCGGCCCCCATAGTGTCTGCGCCCGCACCGGCCCTGCCCGGGGGCTGCGGCTGCTGAAAACGCTCCATGATGGCAGCAAAAGGCTGGGAAGCATTCGCCTCTTCTTCTTTCTCTGTACGGTCGGAAAGCGGCGTAACCGGAGAAGTGGAAAACGGAAGGCTGTGATCGGGTGTCTCGCGCAGCTTCCGGAGATCGTTCTTGACGAGATTGTCGACAGTCACCCCAAACACAAAGGCCATGTTCTTGAGGTTGTCAAGATTGGGATTGGCCCGGGCCTCCTCATACGCTCCGACCAGGGAACGCTTGATCCCTATTTTCCGCGCAAACTGCTCCTGGGTCAGGCCGTTCAGGCGCCGGAGGTATTTTATATTGTTACTGACGATGCTCATGGGCAGGCAAATCTACAGAAATGGTCCGGCGTATCCCGGGTATAACAACACGTCCGCACAATATTATACTGAACCACGCTAATATACAAAAACCCCGGCAATTTTTTGCCGGGGCATATGCCTGTACGGGAATCAGCTGCCGTTAAGCCGCTGCCTGCAGCTTGTTCACAAATTTGGCCAGCTTGGATTTCTGATTAGCGGCCTTGTTCTTGTGAATGATATTTTTCTTCGCCAAACGATCCAGCATGGAAGAAACAGTCTTATAAAGATCTGTTGCCACAACCTTATCGGTAGTTTTGCGAAGTTTCTTTATAAAAGAACGTGTTGTCTTGTGCTGAAAACGGTTACGCAATCTCTTGGCCTCGTTCGCACGGATCCTTTTTAATGCTGATTTATGATTTGCCATTGTCTGATATATACTGAATATTTTGGACTCTTAGAAAAGGATTGCAAAATTAATTATTAAATATCAAACAATCAAAATTATGCGCACTATTTTTAAATATCCGGTCTGATCCGAAAAATACGGGGCGCAAAAGCGCTGCATCCGTCAAAAACACCGTCCGATGGATAATCTGCTTAACTTTGCAGCCGGTACGGTCCTGATCTCATCCTTCATGGTTTATCTTTACGTAAAGTCCCTGCACATTATTTTCGTGGTCAGCTGGTTTGCAGGCCTCTTCTACCTGCCCCGGCTGTTCGTCTACCACACGGAGGCGCAAGCGAAGCCGGAGGTCGAGCGCGACATTCTTTCCCGGGCGCTTTCCACATGGGAAAGCCGCCTCTTCAACGCCATCATGACGCCGGCGATGTGGCTTACCCTCCTGTCCGGCGCCACCATGCTGTGGCTCAATCCCGGGTGGCTGTCCCAGGGATGGATGCACATCAAGCTTACCTTTGTCGCCGCGCTGCTGATCTTTCATTTCTATACCCGGTCGATCCTGCTGCAGCTCAGGCAGGGAACGTTCAGGCACAGCTCGCTGCAGCTGAGGCTGTTCAATGAGCTGGCCACCGTCATCCTGTTTGCAATTGTATTCCTGGTGATCCTGAAAAACACGATGGACTGGATCTGGGGTGTAGCGGGGGTGCTTGTCTTCGCAGCGCTCATCATGTCGGCGGTCCGCATCGCCAAATCGCTCCGCGAAAAAAAGCAGGGAAAACAATAGGTTACCCCCGCAACAGGCTACCGGAACAACAGCCTCTTTCCCGTTTGCCGGTCATCAAACTGTCCGTTGGCATAGGCCAGGTGGCCGGATACCCAGGTATGCGTGACTTCCGAATGGAACGTGACGCCTTCCAGCGGCGACCACCCGCACTGGTAGCTGATGTTTTCCGGCCCTACCGTCCAGCTCCGGGCGGGATCCACGAGGACGAGATCTGCCCAGTACCCTTCGCGGATATATCCTCTTTCGCGGATCCCGAAGCAGTCCGCTACGGCGTGGCTCATCTTTTCCACCACCTTTTCTATGGTAATCCTGTTTTCACGGACCAGTTCAAGCATCATGTTCAGCGAATGCTGGATAAGCGGAAGGCCCGACGGAGCCTGCCAGTACCCCTGCGCCTTCTCCCCCGCGGTATGGGGCGCATGGTCCGTAGCGATCACATCGATCCTTCCGTCCGCCACTGCCTGCAGTATCCGCTCCCTGTGCCCGGGAGCCTTAATGGACGGGTTGCATTTGATCCGGTTTCCCAACCTGCGGTAATCTTCCGCATCAAACCAGAGGTGGTGCACGCAGGCTTCTGAAGTGATGAGTTTCGGAGTGCCGTCCCCGTTCAGGATTTGCCCGCCTTCCCGGTGCCCGACCTGGAAGAGGTCCGTTTCCTCGCCGGTAGAGATGTGGAGAATGTGCAGCCGGGTTTTGTTTTTCCTGGCCAGGTCTACCGCCATGGAAGACGATCGGATACAGGCTTCCTCGTTCCGTACCAAAGCATGGATATCATAGGGCACGCGGTCTCCGTACAGCTCCTTATAGTACTGGCTGCGTGCCTTCACCGTCGCCTCGTCCTCGCAATGCGTGGCAATCAGCATGGGTACGTTCGCAAACAGCCGCTCCAGCGCTCCGGGCTGATCCACCAGCATGTTCCCGGTCGAAGATCCCATAAATATCTTGACCCCGCATACCTTTCCCGGGTCCGTCCGCATCACCTCGTCGTAATTGTCGTTGGAAGCGCCCATATAAAACGAATAGTTGGCCAGGGAGGTCGTCGCCGCAATCCGGTACTTCTGCTCCAGAAGCTCCTGCGTCAGCACATTGGGCACGGTGTTGGGCATTTCCATGAAAGAAGTGACACCGCCGGCCACTCCCGCCCGGGCTTCCGACCCGATGGTTGCCTTGTGCGTGAGACCGGGCTCCCTGAAATGCACCTGGTCGTCAATCACACCGGGCATCAGGTAGCTGCCGCGGGCGTCCACGTGCCGCCCGGCGTCCTCATGGCGGAGATCTCCGCCGATTTTACTTATTCTCCCGTCTTCAATCAACAAATCAGCCTCCTTGACCACACCTTCATTGACCATACGTGCATTGAGTATCAGGGTCTTCATGACGACACAAATTAGAATTTTCGTTTTAAAAAATGGACAATTCCTTTACAACAGCCTGTTAATTGCGTAAGTTTATAAAAAACTGGAAACAGACTCATCAAAGAACCTAATTTAACCGCAATCATGAAAAAAATATTTATGTTCATCGGGCTGCTGCTCCTGCTCTTCGTCGCTTTCGTCCTCATCGCAGGACTGTTCATCGAAAAAGATTACCATTTCAGCAAAAGCGTCAGCATCAACGCGCCCCGCGAAATCGTATGGGACAACATCCATCTGCTGGCCAACCAGCAGAAGTGGAGCCCGTGGCTCGGCAGGGACCCCAATATCAAACATACGCTCACCGGAAGCCGGGATGGCAGCATCGGCGCCGTTCACTCCTGGGAAGGCAATAAAGAGGTAGGCAAGGGAAGCCAGACGCTCACCGACATCGACCCGTACCACAGGGTCAATTCCCGGGTCAACTTTATCGAACCTTTCGAAAGCACCGCCTGGGTTTCCCTCATCGTGGACGAAGAACAGTCCCGGGAAAAGGTCACCTGGGAGTTCAGCACCCGCTTTGACTACCCGTTCAACGTCATGATGCTCTTCATGGACATGGACAAGCAAATGAACGAAGACTTCTCGACAGGACTGGATAAGCTCAAACAGCTCTGTGAAAAAGAAGCGGCGGTAGCGGCCGCACACTGATACCCGGATCCAACACGCTTCGGGCCGGGCGGCAACCCGATCAAAAACCAGGCAAAACAAGGGTCTGTTTCTGACCGTAAATCTCTATTAAAAATATAGGGATAGTATAATTTATTCCCCCTACTTTGGCAACAAAGTGTTGATTTTTTCTACAAAATACGGTGCAGGAAAATGAGACATTTTAGAAAAACACGCTGAAAACGAGACTTTTGCGAATTTTCCCGGATGCTGGAATAATAGTTTTACCTCTTCCTGTCAAAAGCGAGGTAAAATTTCAATTGCCTTTTTTACTAACTTAATTTTGAAGAATTATGAAAAAGTTAATGATTTTAGCCGTCATGTTTGGAGTGGTTTCAGTGGCGTCGGTTCAGGCATCAACTCAGGTTACAAATTCTCAAACACCCGGATATTACCTGACCAGCCAGGAAAAGGTAGAAATTAAAGCTGAAGATCTTCCCGAAGCCGTACGGAGAACACTCACTGAGGACTCTTACAAAGACTGGACCGTGAGCAAGGCGTATTCCGTAACGGACGACAAGGGCACACACTATTACGAAGTAGCGCTTGTGAAGGGTGAGGAAACAGCTACTGTAAAGCTGGACAAAGAAGGTAAGGTGCTGGAATAGCACCCGGCTGATCAGCCAGAATCAGATCACACACATTTTGCTTCTCCGGATGGCCGTGAAATATATATTTCCGGCCTTCCGGCTTCTTATTTCCCCCCCCGGTAGAAAAGCGCTGAGACCCTCCTCCCTTTTGTCTCAGCAGGTTGGTGATCATGGTATTTTATTTTTTACTCAGCTTTAAGCCAGGAATGTACAATCATCTGATTCTCGATAAAGGTAACCCTGCAACCGCAGAACTCTACGCGCATATCCGGCTGGTGGCCCCTACGGATCTGACGCTGCTTATCGAGGGAGAAAGCGGGACGGGAAAAGAGCACGTGGCCCGCTATGTCCACCAGCTCAGCCCCCGCAAGCACAAGCCCTTTGTGGCCATCGATTGCGGTGTGCTGTCGGAAGAGCTGGCCGGAAGCGAGCTTTTCGGCTCGGTAAAAGGCGCTTTTACCGGCGCCGTTGCAGATAAAAAAGGACATTTTGAGTTAGCAGACGGGGGGACGCTCTTTCTCGATGAGATCGGAAACATGAGCTATGAAATCCAGGTAAAGCTCCTGAGGGCGATCCAGGAACGGGTCATCACCCCCACCGGGGGAACAAAAAAACAAAAGGTAGACGTGCGCATCATTGCAGCTACGAACGAAGATCTTTCCAGCCGTGTGGAAGCGGGAGAATTCCGGGAGGATCTCTACTACAGGATCAATGAATTCAAAATCAAAATCCCGGCGTTGAGGGAGCGCATGAATGACTTCGATACCTTCCTCCACCATTTCCTGAAGAAAACAAATACGGAGCTGGGCAAGAATGTCCGGAGATTTTCGGACGCGCTGCTGGCCATACTCAAGTCCTACAAATGGCCCGGCAACCTCCGGGAGCTGAACAACACGATACGCCGGATGGTCCTGCTGACGGAGGGCCCGGAGATACAGGTGTCTACATTGCCCGAAGAGCTGATCCCGGCAGCAACCGGCTCTTTTTCTCCTACCACAGACCTCAAGCTGCTGCAGCAGACCCAGGAAAGGGAATGGATCATCAACACCCTGGAAACGGTCCGCTACAACAAAAGCAAGGCGGCAAGACTCCTGTGCATCGACCGCAAAACACTCTACTATAAGATGGCCAAATACGGCATAAAATAGCGGGAAATCAGGTTCCGCTATTTTTAAAATATCGCCTGGCCAGGAGCGAACCTGTCACCGTAAGCACGGCAGCCAGCAGCATGGGCGCTCCCGGCAGGTACACCGGCGCACCCTTGCCGGTAAAAAAGGCGAAGCAGTTGGTCATGAGGGGAGGGCCGATGATGGAGGTGACGCTCATCAGGCTGGTGAGCCCGCCCTGCAGCTCCCCCTGCTCGTTGGCGGGGATCTGTGTGGAGATAATCCCCTGTATGGCAGGCCCGGCGATCCCGCCGAACATATAGGGGATCATAAATACGTACATCATCCATCCCTGGACCGCCAGGGCAAACAACAGGAACCCTACCGAGTAGAGAAGCAGGCCGGTATACACGCTCTTTTCCTGGCCAAGCGCCGGTATGATCTTCCTGATCAGCACACCCTGCACCAGCGCGCTCAGCAAGCCGGTAATGGCCAGGGAGATCCCGATCTGCGCCTCGTTCCATCCGAATTTCTCTATGGTATAGTAGGTCCAGTTGCTCTGGACCGCATGGGTAGCGATGTACAGGAGTATCAGCGAGACCAGGAGCCCCGAGATGACCGGGTATTTTTTCAGATGCTGAAGCGCACCGAACGGGTTAGCCCGCGACCATTCGAATTTCCGGCGGTTTTCAGGGCGAAGGGATTCGGGCAGGATAAAATAGCCGTACAGCCAGTTGAGCAGGGAAAGGCCCGCCGCT
>JBEBSO010000210.1:0-6545 GCA_040394275.1 Telluribacter sp. | reverse complement strand
GGTATACGGGGATTTGGTATCAAAATACCTGACTTCGTCCGCCCGCAGGGCATACGGATGGAAGGCATTAAACCCGAACCTGACCCCGACTTCGTCCCGGGGCTGGAAAAAAAGCGGCCTGGAAGCGGTGCCGAGATTGCCCAGGTCCACGAGCTTGTCCCCCGCTTTTTCCAGGAAGGTCCAGCGATGAAAATCCGTCAGGAGGGTGTCCACGAAGTACCTTGCGGAGTCCCGGTTGTTGAGAATGTCGTTTTCGAAGAAAAACTCCGTCGTGGTCGGACCATATATATTTTTGGTGCTGTCGTCGATGACTTTTCCCGGGGTGCCTCCGCCGGTGGCGACCGGACCGGGCCCTGCACCGGGCTGGGGCAGCTGGAAGCCGCCGGGCAGCTGTTGCCCAAAAGAGGCTCCCGCCCCGCACAAAAGCAGTAGTGTGAGAAGAAAAGCCGCTGTAAATTTCTGGTACCCGAGTGATGTCATTGCAATGCCTTAGCGCGGCAAATATAGTAAGAAATAGGGCAACGGCACCGAAATAGCATCGTTTCCGCTTACCGGATACCCGGATTTAACTTTTATTAAGGGAGGCGCGCGGTCAGGAGGCGACGGACTCCAGCTGCAGGCCCAGATAGTCGCAATAGCGCGCCGCCGCATCACGGATACCGGCCAGGTCTTTCCCGGACAGCGGACCGAACGCGTCCACCCGGATTTGGACGGAATTTTTCCGGACGACTTTTTTCCAGGTCCCTGCGACTGTCCCGTTGAGCAGTACGGTGGGCATGAACATGCCGTTGTTGCCCGGCACTATCCTGTGGGCATGCGCCGGGTCGATGGCATGGCTCCGGTCGGTGTAACCGAGGAGGTATTCGTCAAAGCCCGGAAGCAGGCAGGCAGGAGGCTTCCGGCTTCCCTGCCCGATGAGCCCTGCATCGAAGAAATACTCCGTTTCACCGATACGCACGCTGTCGAGCCCGGAAGCGGCAGCTGCCAGGCCCCTGCGCGCATCGGAAATTTTCAGCCCGGACCACCACACGAAATCTTTGAGCGTGGCCGGGCCGTGGCCGGTAAAATAACGCCGGGCCAGCCTGGCAAGGGCTTCGTCCTGAGGAATACCGGCGACAGGAGGAAGCCACTCGTCGGTCAGCACGAAAGCGGGTTCTTTCGCCTGGTGCGGGCCGAAGCAGATGAGCCCCTCCATGGCCAGCCTGTTCAGGATGTGGACGCCCCGCTGGCCGGATGTGGCGATGCCTGCGGCCTGCAGCGACAGGAACAGCTCATTACGCGTTACGGGCGGATTTCCCCCGAGCTTTTTCACAAACAGATCGCGGCTTTTCGCAAAAACAACCTCATCGAGCCCGAGCTGCCTGTGCCGGCCGGCGCTGCCCGCAATGATCCGGGGGGCCAGTAAACGCAGCATCCACCTCAGGTCGTCGGATGCTACGAAGTGCAGCGTTCCCCGCATGGGCCAGGTGCGGACGATCTGCCGGCTTAAGATGGCGGCGTCTATATCTGCTTCGGACGCCCGGCCTGAACGTATGGCCACTGACCATTTGGCGCCGGCATAGTCCTGCGCCTGCAGGGCGACGAGGTGTCTGACTGTTTCGAGCGGTACGCGCGGGGAAGACGGGGCCAGGTACTGGCTGATCTGCCGGGCATTGCGGAGCTGGGTCAGGTTCATGAACGGTGTTCAGCTTATCATTTGAATCTGTGTTACCGACCGGTCGTCCAGGCAGACAACCCTGCCGCTTACGTCGGGGTATCGCATGGATCGAAATGCCTGTACGGCCGCTTTCACTTCCCGCTCCGCTTCTTTTAAGCCGGAGCCGGCGGCGAAGTGAAGCACGTGACAGGCTCCGCCGGGATCGATGACCGACCGGTGGGGCGTAAGGATCCGGCCTCCCGGAAGGAGTATTTCGCGGTGAAGCAGCACCGTGGCTTCCGGCGCAAAAAATGGCCGCAGCTCCGGGTTTTCAATCACCTGCCGCAGCAGCTGTCCGAGCTGCCGGGTTTCCCCGGTATCCGCAATGCCTTCACTGACCAGCCGTTGGAGTACCCCGGGCAGATCGGCTTCGTGGTGGAGCAGGGACAAAGCATATTTTGCCTTCTGAACCGGGTCGAGCTTCTGCTCGAAAGTCTCGACATCGAATATACGATCGGCCATCCGGCGCAGCCTGAGCGCACCGGTTTTGTCGACGCTTCGTATGCGGTCGATCGGGATCACGGCAACGCTGTCGGCAGCTCCGGCCGGCTGTGCCTGGCCGGAGCTTTCCGCAAGTACGTAAGCCGTGCGTCCGTCTTCCCGGACCTGTCCGCTTCCGGGGGCGCCGAGATAGTCGAAAAACCAGAAATTGATTGTCTTGCCCGGTTTGTCCCAGTTTTGCTCTGTCCTGGGCAGGATGTACAGACGCTGCACCGGCCGGGTCAGCGCGACATAGAGCAGGTTCAGGTTTTCGATCAGGACCCGTTCCCGCTCGTCGGCGTACTTGCCGGCCAGCCCCGTTTTTTCCAGGTCTGACGTCATGTTGACCTGTGAAGCCGTCAGTGTCCCGGGGCCATGGGCCCGCTGTATGGTAAACTCGGCTTTTGCGGGAAGGTCCATCCATACAGGCTGGTCGTACCGGGGAGCATAGCTCCAATGGGCATAAGGCAGGATCACCACCGGGAATTCCAGTCCTTTGGATTTGTGTATGGTTGTGATCCGGATGGCATCGGAATGGGGGGAGGCCGTAATGGACAGACCGGATTTCCGGAGCTCCCAGTAAGCCAGGAAATCGTCCGTGCGGTTGTTTTTACGGTTGCCGTAGGTAAGCGCCACGTCCAGGAACCTGAAAAGGTACTCGTCTTCTCCCCGTCCGAAAAGACTGAACCGGCCGCAAACCGTCTCACAGAATTCGTAGAGCCCCCGGTTTTGGAAATCAGTTGGGGACAATGCCAGGCCATACCGGTTGACGTAACCGATAAAGGCCCCGGGGCGTGGATCTGCGCACATTTCCCGGATGGCCGGCAGCTCGGCGGAGTGCGCGTTACGGCCGAGCACGACACGGTGAAACAACAGCGCGGTCTCGAGCTTTTCGGCGGTATTGTCCGGTTGGTTGAATACCTTCATCAACCCGACCAGTAACCGGATGGCCGCGGCGTAGTCCAGCAGCAGCGAATCGTCCGAAATCAGCGGCCAGTTCCTGGCTTTCAGCACATTGGCCAATCCGGCAGCTTCCGAATTTTTCCGGCAGAGGATCGCGATGTCTTTCCACCGGTAGCCTTGGGAGAGAAGATCTTCCACAAGAGCGGTGACGGTCTCTGCCATGGGCTCGCCGGCTGCTTCCCCTGCATCCGTTTCTTCGCCGTTTTCCGTCTCCGTGCCCGGGGGGACGAACCTGATTTCGACGTGACCTCCCGATGCGGCGTTTTCGGGGATATCCTGCCTGAAATGCTGGTCAAATACGCTCAGCACCCGCGGGTACTCGACGGACAGGCTCAGCGTGAGGCTTTCAAAAAAGGCGTTGTTGAATGCCGTGATTTCCCGGCAGCTCCGGCGATTGGTCCCGAGCTGTTCGGTATGGCCGGACAGGAGCACCGCCTGCAGCCTTTCGGTGGTAAACGGCGTATCGCCCAGGGCGTGGGCCAGCTTTTCCAGGTGGCTGCCGGACAGGTAGATCAGCAGGTCCATGTCCCCGCCCCTGAACCGGTATATCGATTGTTTGGCATCCCCGACGACGAGATTGAAATAACCCTTGGCAAGCGCGTTGTCGATCAGGGGGAGCAGGTTTGCAAACTGGAGCCTGGAGGTGTCCTGGAACTCGTCTATCAGGACGTGATTGTAGCGCTCGCCGAGCCGTTCGAAGATAAAAGGTACCGGCTCACGGCTGACGATTTCCGCTATTTTCCGGTTAAACTCCGAAATATGGGCCTGGTTGTTCTGGCGGAGCAGGGCTTCGAATTCCTTCCCGATTTCAGAAAGGAGCGAAAGCCTGTACAGGTGTTTTTCTACGTTTTTATACAGGATAACCTGTCCGGCGTTTTCGGCGCGCGTCTCTTCGACCAGGTAGAAATAATGCTCCAGGTCGGCTGAGATGCCGTCGATGGCAGCAGCCGTCGGTGCACTGACTTTCCCGCCGCGCCACTTTCCTTCAGAAACGGTCTTCCATATGTAGCTGTTCGGTTCGTCGAACAGCCTGAGGCCCTGCGCCCTTTGCTCAAAATATTTGAAAATCCCGTTTCTGCCCTGGAAAAAATCTGATTCGGACAGCCCGTTCTCCGTCATCAGGCGGAGCGCCTGCAGCGCCGTGCCGGCGATCAGGTCTTCCTTTTGCCCGATAAAGCCGAGCAGTTGCCTGCGTATGCCCACCCAGTCGGCCATGTCCAGGTGACTGACCTTGCTGAGAAATGCACGCCCGCTTTCACTGAGCAGCTCGGCAGCGGTTTTCCTCAGCTCGGCAGGCAGGGATTTCCAGCTCTTGCCTTCCCGGGCCTTGTCAAGGTAATATTTTTCGACGATCTCGCTCAGCACCTCTTCGCCGTTCCGCCCGATGCGTGCGAGCAGCTGGTCGATGGCCTGGTCGAGGAGGTCCCTTTCCAGCACGGTTTCGAAGCCAAAAGGCAGCTCCAGCTCGTCTGCAAAGCTGTTGACCAGGCGATTGGTGAATTTATCGATCGTCATGACCGAAAAATCCGAGTACTGGTGAAGGATTTTGTCCAGGACTTTACGGGCGCGGGCAGCGAGAAGCCGTACGGCCTCTTCCTGCAGGAGGGGATCGGCATTAGTTTCGGGCGCCAGCTCCGACACGATCTGCGTGAACATCGGGTGGTCCCGGTATCCGCCTGAGGAGAAGGCCTGGAGCGAGCCGATGATCCGCTCTTTCATTTCATTGGCGGCCGCATTGGTGAACGTCACCGCCAGGATGTGCCTGAAATAGCCTTCGTCTTCAGTACCGAGCGCAAGCTTGAGATACTCCTTCGTCAGGGTGAATGTTTTGCCGGATCCGGCGGAAGAGCTGTATATCTTAAACACGTGGCAGGCGTTGGTTAGGCGGTTACAGTCAAAAGAGGCGGCCCGGAAACCAAAAAAGAGCAGGCTTCACAGTCTACTCTTTTCCAGGCGTCGGCAGCGGCAGGTCACAGGTTCAGCCTGACGCCGCCGGATACATTGGGCGCCACGTGAAAAATACCCGGGATCAGCTCCACATAGCCCCCGCCTTCGAGGAAGATGGAGACCCGGCTATCACGCAGGAAGTATTCGAAGCCTCCCAATGCGCTGCCGCCGAGCGAAATGGTCTTTTCATAGTTGGCCGGCGGTGGAAAATTTCGCTTGTCATTGGGAAAATACCGCCTGCTGTTGAGCTGGCCGCCCAGCCCGTAATAGATATGGAAGGCCTCCGATCCGAAGAGCGGCGTATGCCAAAGGTAGTGGAGCTGCACCGACAAACCGACATTTTCGTATTTGCCGCTGCGGTATTTCCTTTCGTTGCCGATGATGCCGCCGTACGTGCCGATGGTGAGGTCCAGCGCGTTGATATTGTTGAAGTATTTCCGGATGTTGACGCCGGTAGGCTCCCCCAGCTTGAACCCTACGGCCCAGTTGTCATACTGCGCCTGGGCGGTGTGGATCAGCAACAGTGTAATGATGGTCAGTGAAATTCGTTTCATAATCAGTTTTTAACAATGTGAACACTAGGAAAGCCGTGAGGACGTGCCCTGCAGCACCTCCGGGTTACTTTCGATTAATTTCAACGCATCGGCAAGGGTCCTGTTTTCGGCCGCCGTACCCACCGTGATGCGCAGGCAGTTTTCGCAAAGCGTGACATTGGACCGGTCACGTACGATGATCTTTTCGCGGATCAGATAGTCCATCACCGATTTTGAATCCTCAAATTTAACTAAAAGAAAATTGGCATCTGAGGGATATATTAATTTTACAAACGACAGATCTTCCAGCATCGTATGCAGCGTCTCCCTTTCCTCCAGAATTTCCCTGACCAGGTTTTGCTTTATTTTCAGCTGATCCAGGGCTTCCAGCAGGAGTTTCTGCGTGGGCGCGCTGAAGGTGTAAGGGGGCTTGTTTTTGTTGAGTATGCTCACTAGCCCGGCGGATGCAATTGCGATGCCTGGCCTGAGCGCTGCCAGGCCCCATGATTTGGAGAACGTCTGGAGCACCACCAGGTTGGGGTAACGGTCGAGCCGGGTGGTCCAGGAATCTGCGCCGGCGAAGTCGATATAGGCTTCGTCCACGACCACCAGCCCGTCGAATGCTTCCAGCAGGGCATGGATGATTTCCGGCCGGATCAGGTTACCCGTCGGGTTATTGGGAGAACAGACCCAGATGATCTTGGTGCCCGGTTCGATGGCGTTAAGGACCGAAGGCAGGTCTACCTGGAACTCTTCCGTGAGCGGCACCCGTATGATCCGGACATCATTGATCCCTGCGCTGACCTCGTACATGCCGTATGTCGGGGGCATGATCAGGATGCTGTCTTTGCCGGGGATACAGAGCGCCCTGATGAGCAGGTCGATGGGCTCGTCGCTTCCGTTGCCGATAAAAATCTGCGTGGTAT
>JBEBSO010000209.1:0-6559 GCA_040394275.1 Telluribacter sp. | reverse complement strand
TAATAATAGGGGGAAGGCGTCAGCACATCGAGCTCGTTGTAGAATTCGCCGCCTATCCGGTTGTTCTGATCCTGCATCAGGTAATGGGTACGGTCCGGGTTGGAGATCCAGTCCTGCCAGGTATTGCTGGTGATGTTGAGCCAGGTACTGCGGACCGGTGTATCGCTGTAGCTCGAGATATTTCCTTCGTACCCCTTCTGCTTCAGGTGACGTACCGCCTCGGCATACCACCACCTCAGGTCCCGTTTGTAGGCCCTGATAAAGTCCGCATCGGGCAGGGAGAGGTATTCGTCAGGCACCAGCTTTTCGGTTTTAAGCCGCAGGATATCCCGGTCGAGCGGCTGCATTCTTTCCACGTCGAGACAGATGAGATCCGCCCTGGGAAGGCCGGTTCCGCGGGAATCGTCAAATGTGTTGGCCAGCAGGCCAAGGTAGCTGTCCCAGTTGTTCCGGTAGCGGGCGGTGTCATTTCCCCAGGGAGAGCGGAGCGCCAGGTTGGACCAGGGTTGTGAATCGTCGGTGGTAGCGACGCTGTTCCACAGGAGCGCCCGGTTACGGACCGGCAGGGTGCTGCTCTCGTTTCCGCTGAAAAGGGCGATGTGGCTGAACCCGTGCTTCAGGGGCCTGGATCTGTCGTCGCCGAAACGCGGCCCGTTGTATACAATGGTAAAAGGAAGCGTAAACTCCGGAAATTTGTCCCATTCGATGGAATTGAAGGCCGTTACGGGCTGCAGCAGGTATGCCGGCCGGCAGTCCTGCGCCGGAAGGACCAGGGTATGCATCGCCAGGGTTAACGTCAGTACAAGCCTTCCGCTCATTTTTTTTACTTTGTTGGAAAATACTTTTGTCATCACAAGATTCGTTAATTTTGCGGAAACTTCTAACGAAAAGTTATTTCATGATATTCATATCATTATTTCCTATGAAACGAAACATAAGCCTATTTCTGATGCTCCTGGCGTTTGCGGGGATAACGGCCTGCAACAACAAGGGAAAAGAAGTGGGACCCGGATCTGCCGAGAAAGCGCTGGTTTCCAACCCGTGGAAGCTGAAGAGCATCAAAGATGTGCAGGGGGCGGAGGTGCCCATGAGCCAGCTCAACTTCCAGACACAGGCGATTTATTCCATGCGTATCGAGTTTCAGAACAATAAGATAGTCAAGGCCTACGATGAAGCGGGGCAGGCGTCGAACGGGGGCGTATGGAGCCTCATCGAGGGCGATAAGGTGCTCGATATCGATATTGTTGGGTTTTCAGGCAAATTCGGGGTGACAGAGCTGACTTCGGGCAAAATGTCCCTGAAAAATAACGTTCCTGTCGGCGGAGCTGACAAGGAGGTGATTATGAGCTTTGAGCCGGTGATCAGGTAGAGATGCTGCCAGCCGGACTCAGACCCCGAGGGCTTGCCTGAGCAGGGCCAGCCCTTTTTTTGTGTAGGAGAGACCGAGTGCCGCCGCCCTGCCGGGCTCGCTCATCTTTGCCCAGGTTTTTTGCAGGATAGGGATCATTTTCTCTTCCGGGAGCTTTTCGATGAGATCCCCGTACTGGTATTGCAGGAAGACCAGGCACAGTGCATTCTCGATGGTTTGCACCTGCGGATCCGTTTTCAGCTTTTTTTTCTGAATGATGGAGCGGACCTGCGCCTGCATATCGTCGTCGTATCCCGTGCGCTGCATCATTCCGGCTGCCGTGTCGGCATGGTACCTGCCCAGGTCGCTGCGCCATTTGAGATAGCCGGCCCTGCCTTCCGGGTAGGTATGGCGGGCCATTTCCCATCGCCCGATGTGCTGGCTCCTGGCGGCCAGCAGCAGCGCTTCCCCTGCGTCCGGATCGAGGCGCCTTACCCATTCATAGCACTTCAGTGCATAGAAATACTCGCGGGGAATTTTTGTTCCTTCCACGTCGAGCGTATGCGGATCCTGTTGATTGTACGCGTCGAAAAGTGCGATGGTGTCGTCCAGCCGGCTCATAGAGGTCATAAGTTGGCTCAAAGATAGCGATTGCCGGTAAAGAGAAAGGGTATGAGCGGCTTTTTTTGGAGGCAGGGAGCACCCCGGGATTAAAAAGAAATAAAAAGCCGTAAATTCGTAGCAGCGGCTTTCCGGGGGTCGGGTGGCGGCCGTGCAGGGACTTATCAGCATGCGCATGGATTACATGGAACTTTTTATGAGCATTTGCCTCGGCGTCGGCCTGAGCGCCGCGACCGGCTTCAGGATATTCGTACCGGCGCTGATTGCCAATGTAGCGGCCATCGGGGGATGGATCACCCCGGCGCCCGAATTCGCATGGCTGGCTACCTGGCCGGTTTTTGTCGTGCTCCTGATCGCTACGGCGTTCGAGATCGCAGCGTATTACATACCTTTCATCGATAACCTGCTGGACAGCATCGCCACACCGGCTTCCGTGCTGGCAGGGACTTTGCTGACCACTTCCTTTATCGAAATAGACCACCCGCTTTTACAATGGGGGCTCGGCCTTATCGTAGGCGGCGGCACCGCCGGGGTCGTCCAGGCGGGGACGGGCCTGTTCAGGCTTTTTTCGTCCAAGCTGACGGCCGGGCTGGGTAATCCCGTAGTATCGACGACCGAAAATGTCGCCTCCTTCGGCCTGTCGGGTATGGCCGTATTCGTGCCGCTGCTTGCGCTGATCGTATCGGTGATGCTGGTGGTGTGGATAGGCAGGCGCATGCTTGCGCTGAGGCGGCTGCGGAGCAGGTAGGAAATCCGCCAGGCTCAGCATTCTTCGGAAGGCTTGCTCCCGGAGAAAAAATCCGGGTGAAAATTGACCAGGAATACTTCTTTGGTAGCTCTCGTGATCGCTGTATACAGCCAGCGGATAAATTCGCTGTTTACCTGTTCGGCTGTAATGAATCCCTGGTCTATGAATACGGCGGGCCATTGTCCTCCCTGCGATTTGTGGCAGGTGACGGCATAGGCATACTTTACCTGTAAGGCGTTCAGATAGGGATCTTTCCGGATCGCTTCCATCCGCTCTTTTTTGGTCGGGATGTCCGCGTAGTCCGCTGCCACATGCTGGTAAAGCTTCCGGTTATCATCGGCGCCCAGGGCGGGAGAGGCGGAGGTCAGCGGCTCCAGGATAAGCCTGGTGTCGAATTCGGGTT
The DNA here is from genome assembly GCA_040394275.1 of Telluribacter sp. GTDB lineage: Bacteria > Bacteroidota > Bacteroidia > Cytophagales > Spirosomataceae > JBEBSO01. The sequence continues at coordinate 3,439 of JBEBSO010000209.1, read as the reverse complement.
CCTCTTCGTAGTCTGTAAGCTTCAGGGTGACATCGGCAAAACGGAAGCCGTGCATTTCCTCGGTTCTCCTGATGCGGAGCACCTCGACAAAATCCCCGTTGGCGATAAACCCGATCGGGGAGTCTTCTCCCAGTATGGAATAGTTGTTTTTTACGACCATCAGCCGGTCCCCCATATCGAGCTCTTCTTCGCAGTAGTTGACGGCGCGCCTGATGTGCAGGTTGTATTGCACGGCAGCCTTGTTGGACCGGGTAATGATCACGACATTTTCCTGTCCGTATTTGTTGTAGGCGTAGTTCAGCCCCTCCTCCAGCCGGTGCCCGGTCATCCGGTACACATCGGTGAAAGATTGGGTGACCATACGAATCACGGGATTTGTGCCCGGCAGCTGATGGCGGAGCAGGGTGGCATTGTAGAGGATACCGGAGGAGGCTTCCTGGCGCATGACTTCTGTAAGTTCCTCCGTCATCACGGTCATATCCAGGATCTTTTCCACCGCCTCCCTGTTCAGGGCGGGACTGAGCTGCCTGCCCACCGGGGGAAGCTGCGCGATGTCGCCGACAAGCATGAGCTTATTGCCCTTGTTTTCAAACACGAAGTCGACCAGGTCCGTCAGCAGGCTTCTTCCGCCGAACTCGTTGTCGTCGCTGATCATAGAAGCTTCATCGACGATGAACAGCGTTTTTTCATGATAGTTCCTTTGTCTTTCGAAATGGAGGAGACCCGATGCCGGATCCGCCGTCTGCCGGTATATTTTTTTGTGAATCGTGAAGGCTTTTTTACGGGAATACCCGGTCATCACTTTGGCTGCGCGCCCGGTGGGTGCAAGGAGGACCGATTTCAGTCCCAGGTAGCGGAGGATACCTATCAGCGAACTGATCAGCGTCGTTTTTCCTGTCCCGGCATATCCTTTCAGCAGGAAGCAGTCCGTGTATTTTTCCAGGTCAGGATCGGTCACCAGGAATTGATCCATTTTTTCGAAAAAGCGAAGCTGCCCTTCTGTCGGAGCAAAAGGGAACTTTCGGGCCAGCAATTGTGAAGGGAGATGATCTTGTATTTTCACCTGGTTTCCGGATACAAAAGCTAGTTCGTTTCGGCGCGGTAAAAGAGCGTCGAGCAGTTGCCGGGCCGGAGGATCTCCTGCGCTGCGCGGTGGATGTCCCCGCCGGATACGGCCTGTATTTTTTCCGAATCCTGGTTGACCAGGTCGGCGTCCCCGGCGTTGGCGCAGTAGGCAAGGTTCATGGCGCGGTTGAGCAGCTCTACTTCCGAGAAGGCCAGCGTGGCCTCCGACTGATTTTTTACCTTCCCGATTTCGGCCTCCGAGACTCCGCTCGCGACGATGTCCTGCAGCAGGCTTTCGATGGCCTCGTTCCCTTCTTCCGGAGACACCCCCGGATTCAGGAAACCCCTGATCAGCAGGAGGCCCGGATCCAGCGAGGAAGTGACGTTGGCGTTGATCGCGTTGAACATCCCGTCCGCTTTCAGGAGCCGGCTGTACAGCCGGGACGATTTTCCCCTGCCCAGTACGTCACAGAGCAGGTCGGCGGCTACAAATCCGTCCTCAAACCTTCCGGGCATATGCCACGCCTTGAAGATACCGTTCAGGGGGACCCGGGCGGAAGTTTCCCGGAACCGTGCTTCGGCCTGGACCGGCTCGGCGGGCAGCTGCCGGATATACGGTTCACCGGCAGGGATCCCTTCGAACCATTTCCGGGTCAGCGCTTCGGCTTTCTGACGGGTCACGGCGCCTGCAATCACCAGTATGGCGTTGTTGGGCCGGTAAAACCGGAAGAAAAAATCTTTCACCTCTTCGAGGGTAGCCTGTTCGATGTGCGCAATGTCCTTGCCGATGGTCGCCCAGCGGTAGGGATGAACCTGGTAAGCCAAAGGTCGGAGCTTCAGCCACAGGTCCCCGTAAGGCTGGTTGAGGTAGCGCTGCTTGAATTCTTCGATGACTACCTTCCGCTGCACTTCCAGTACCTTCGGGTCAAAAGACAGGCTTAGCATGCGATCGGATTCGAGCCAGAGGGCGGTTTCGATGTTGTCGGCCGGGAGCGTGATGTAGTAGTTGGTAATGTCGGGGGAGGTGAATGCGTTGTTCTCACCTCCTACCTGCTGGACGGGCTCGTCATAAACCGGGATGTGCTTTGACCCACCAAACATCAGGTGCTCAAAAAGATGCGCGAAGCCTGTCCGGGACTCCGGCTCATCGCGTGAGCCGACATTGTACAGCACGTTGACGGCAGCCATCGGGGTGCTCATGTCCTCATGAACGTAAACTTTGAGGCCGTTTTGCAGGGTAAAATGATGATATTGGATCATGGCAGCTATCGGTGTTCATTTTTCCGGGTCCCTTCGGGCCCGGAGGGCACAAAGCTAAGCCTAAGGACTGAATTGTCAAAAGTAATCCGGTCATCCGGCCGGCGGGGGCTGACCGAAAGCAGGACGGCCGGCCCGGAACCGGGCTCAGCGGCCGAAAGCAAAGGCTGCGGATAGCGGGTGTTTCCTTTTTTTTAGCCATGCAGACGCCATTTCCATACCGGTAACCGAGAAGGTGATCCCGTTGCCGCCAAATCCGAGAACGAAATAGGAAGCCGGGAAATCCGGGTGAGGGCCTATATAGGGAAGGCCGTCCTTCGTTTCTCCGAACGTACCGGCCCATGCGAAATCCGGGAGGAACGTCGTATCGGGCTTTATCTTCTGAAAGGCTTTAATAAGCTGCTTTTCCTTTTTCGTAACCAGGGCATCCCTTTTGGCAGGGTCCCGGAATTCCTCGTCTTTTCCTCCGATCAGGAACCGGCCGTCGTCGGTGGTCCGCATGTACAGGTAGGGCTCATCGGTGTTCCAGATCAGCGTACCCTTGTACCGGTCGTACAGGCTGGTGTCCGCTTCCGACACGACGGCAAACGAGCTGAGCAGCCTGACGAAGCGTTCGGGTATCATCTGCTGCGCCTCGTATCCCGTGCAGTAGATGATTTTGCGTGTACGGATCGTGGCCCCGGTGCCGGTTTTGCCATAAAGGGTGCGACCTTTGTATGTGACGCCGGTCAGCTCCGTTTTGTCGTAAACACGCAGTCCCTTGCCGGAATTACTGCGGAGCAGCTGGTGGGCCAGGCAGAAGGCATCCACGCTTCCGCCCTGCGCCGAGAGAATCGCTCCGTGGGTGTTCTGCAGGTCATATTTCCCGGTCACTTCGCCGGGTTCCAGCCAGGTAACCTTGTACCCCGCCTGCTGCCGTGTGGCAAACTCCTGCTTCAGCCAGGCACGGTCTTTTTTCCGGGCAGCAAAATACAGGGATTCTTTACGGGCAAAACCGGCGTCGGCAGCCAGCAAAGACAATTCGTCAATCGCGGCGGCGCAGGCCCCGTAAGCGGCGAGCGCGGATTTTTCACCTACCAGGTCGATCAGCCTGTACAGGGGCGTGTCGATTTCGTAC
>JBEBSO010000208.1:0-6569 GCA_040394275.1 Telluribacter sp. | reverse complement strand
GGAGGCACGGACTTTTGAATATACGAAACCCGAAGAGCTGACAGCAGCACTCCGGGATATCGATCACCTGCTGCTGATCTCAGCCAACGAGATAGGACAGAGAAAAGCGCAGCACCAGAATGTGATCGATGCAGCCTCCGCGGCAGGGGTCAAATGGATTGTCTACACAAGCCTCCTGCATGCCGACACCTCCTCCCTGAGCCTCGTTGCCGAACACCTGGCGACCGAAAAAGCACTGGCCGCCTCCGGTATTCCCTATACCATCCTGCGGAACGGGTGGTATACTGAAAACTACACTGCATCGGTTCCGGGCGCCTTGCAGGCCGGTGCGCTTCTGGGAGCTGCCGGGAACGGGAAAATCTCTTCCGCTGCCCGGGCCGATTTTGCGGAAGCCGCCGCAGTGGTGCTTACTACCCCGGGACACGAAGGGAAAATATACGAGCTGGCCGGCGATGAGGCCTATACGCTGGCCGACCTTGCCGGCGAAATCTCCCGGCAGGCAGGGAAAGAGATACCCTATCAAAACCTTTCGGAAGCAGACTATGCAGATGCCCTGAAAAACATGGGGCTGCCGGGCGGCCTGGCGCATGCCATCGCCAGCTTCGACGCCGGCGCTTCCAGAAATGATCTTTTTGAGGAAGGGCGGCAGCTTTCCGGGCTGATCGGCCATCCCACCACTTCGCTGGCGGCCTCGGTCCGGCAGGCGCTCCACTGAAAACGCCAGCGGACCAACGCCCGTGCCGCCTTGAAACAAAATATAATTCTGAAATTTTTTGATATTCTAAATAAATTCAATATAAAATGAGTCCCTGTTGATACTTATATCAACAGGGACTCATTTTGTCGATTTATACAAAATAATATTTGGACAACCACCTCCCGGTAAACGACAGCTCCAAATCCGGAACGCAGGTTAGTCTTTCAGATAACGCTTCAGGCCGGAGCCCGTCGCCCGGAGCTCGGTCACAGCGAGCTCAGCCACCGCCTTTCCCCCTTTTTCATTCAGGTGGGTGTTGTCTTCCAGCCCCTTCGGAAGCTTTTCAAAAACACCGGGAGCGATGTGCAGGAAAAAAGACTTAGATCCCTCCTTCCCCGCTTTTTCGATCAGCCGCGTTGTCTGCAGGTTCAGATCGAGCAGCGGCACGTTCTCTTCCCGGGCCAGGCGCAATACCGCGAGGGTATAAGCCGCGTGTGTATCGATGAGCCTCTCCTTTTCGTCATAGGCACGCCGGGCAATAGACGTGGCCAGCACCGGGTGCGCTCCCTTGCTCCGGATATCCCGGATGTATTGCGCCAGGGATTCGCCGAATTCAGACCGGGGATCCGTATAACGGAGGCTGTCTTCTTTTTTCTGATCGTTGTGGCCGAACTGGATCAGCACGTAGTCGCCGCGCCGGAGGCTGTTCATGATCTTTTGCCAATGCCCGCGGCTGCGGAAATTCTTCGAGCTGATCCCGCTGATCGCCTTGTTGCGGTGCGTGATCCTGTTGCTGAAATGATCGCCCAGGTACATTCCCCAGCCCCGCAGGGGATAGTTGTCGCCCCCGTTTCTTTTCGAAAGCGCTTCGACATCATAGCCGGCCATCGTAGAATCGCCTATGCTGTAAAGCGTCTTCCTGGCGGGGCTGCAGGCAAAAACAAAAATGAGGAGAAACAAAGCGGCGGCTCGGCCTGCCGGGTGCTGATCGGGCATTACTGTATTTTTAGATGGAGCCGAAAGATACCATATTTTTTTGATCTGCCATACAGTCTCACCGATCCGTAGCCCTGCTCAGCCGCGAGCTGCCGGACCTGAGGACGGCATCAAACTGTACCCCGAACAGCAGGGAGGCCAGCACCAGGTGGAGGGCCTGGCTACCGAACGGGAAACCGAAATAGGCCATAGCGATCCCTGAACCCACCTCAAACAGTAAAATCGCCATCACCACGTTCATCCTGCGGTGAAGTTCCGCCGACGCGCTGCGCTGCGTCCAGAGATAGAGGTTCACCGCGAGCACCATTATCGACAGGCTGCGGTGCACATAGAACCAGGCATCCGGGCTTTCCAGCCAGCGCACCGGGTCGGATATCCCGGCGCGGGTCAGGCTGTCGATGGCCTGCCGGACCTGCGTCCCCAGGATCACCTGCACCAGCGTCAGCGCCAAAGCGACCCACAGGAAAAAGACATATCGTCTTCCGGCCGGATCCGGGCGGGAGTCTCCCCCGGCCAGGAACAATACATATAGAAGCGACGCGACCGTGAGCAGCGCCGCGATCATGTGCGTGGTAATCTTTACCGGGCTAAGCACCGAAAAAACGACCGTCGCGCCCAGCCAGGCGTTGAAAAGCAGCAGGAAAAGGCTCACGCCCGACCAGATCACCACGGATTTGCGCCGCTTCCAATACACGAAAGATGCGGCGAATACCGCCAGGCAGGCCAGGCCTGACAACGCTCCGAAAAGCCGGTTGACATACTCGATCCAGGTATGATAGGGATTAAAGATCGCGTAGTCGTGCCTGGTATAGACCTCCCATGGCGCAGGGTCATATTGCGGCCCGGAAACAAAATCCGTCCTGGCCACCCAGAGCTTTTCGTCCAGGATGATCACCTGTCCCTTTCGGTACGCGTGACCCGGATGCCAGGTCAGCTGGCTGACATCGGTGGGCGGCACGTAATACCCGAAACATTTGGGCCAGTCCGGGCAACCCATTCCCGAGCCGGTCATCCGCACGGTAGCGCCGGCTATGATCACGAAATAAACCAGCACTATAGCTGTTTTGGTAATTCTGATAAACGATGTACTCACCATCACCCCTGTCAAATTTAGACTAAAAGCAGCCGGTCTGCCGGGTGGTCATCGGAAAGAATAGCCGCCTTTTCCCTCCCGGCGCCGGGATTTCGATTAAAGCCGAAAATTAGCTATTGTTTTGACACGGAAACCGATTTTCTTTCCGGCCAACGCAATATATACATATATTCGTCCATTCATGGTCAACTGCCTGTTTTTATAATGAAAGACAATTTTTCGACAGCGTCGGGCGAGTATGCCTCCTACCGGCCCACTTACCCGCCCGACTTTTACAACTACCTGTTCACGCTGCTTCCGTATACCCGGAATGCCTGGGACTGCGGAACCGGGAACGGCCAGGTTGCCGCCGTGCTTGCCGGCGCCTTTGAAAACGTATACGCTACCGACATCAGCCGGGCGCAGCTGGACCAGGCTCCCCGGCTGCCCAACGTGCACTACTCTGTTCAGCCGGCCGAAAAGACCGATTTCCCGGACGGCCTGTTCGACCTGGTCATCGTCGCCCAGGCGATCCACTGGTTCGACTTTGACCGGTTTTACAGCGAAGTACGGAGAACCGCCGGTGCCGGTGCCGTCCTTTGCGCGCTCGGCTACGGACGGATCGTGATCTCCCCGGAGATAGACGAGCTGGTGACCGGTTTCTATGAAAACGTGATCGGGCCCTACTGGGATCCCGAACGGAGATATATCGACGAAGGCTACCAAACCCTGCCCTTTCCCTTCGAAGAGATTCCTTCCCCTTCATTTACCTCGCGTTTCAGCTGGTCGGCGGATCATCTCACCGGCTACCTCAACACCTGGTCGGCGGTCCGGCATTTTACCCGGCAAAACGGCTATAACCCTATAGAGCAGCTCCGGGATAAGATCAGCAGGGTATGGGGCGCCGACGAAAAACGGGAAGTCGCTTTTCCGCTGCTGTTGAGAATCGGCAGGACGGAGAACTGAAGGCCATGAAATACAACTTCGACGAAATTATCGACCGGCGAAACACCAACAGCCTCAGCTATGACGGCTGGAAACCGTATCTCTTCAACTTACCCCGGGACGAAGCCTTCCCTTATCCCGACCACGACTACGTCCGGATGTGGGTGGCCGATATGGATTTTGCGACACCCCCGGAAATCCTGGATGCCATCCGCGCACGGCTCGACGACAGGATCCTGGGGTACACCTGTCTTTACGACCAATCTTACTATACCGTACTCGAAAGCTGGTTTCTCAAACGCTACAACTGGCAGATCGACGTGGAAGAACTGGTGACCGCCCCCGGCGTCGTCCCGGCGCTGAACCGCCTGACGGGCCTGCTGACCGGGCCCGGCGAACGCATCCTCATCACCACTCCATCCTACGCGCCCTTTAAAAAAGCCGGGGACTACCATGAAAGAGAAGTCGTCACCAGCGACCTGTTGCTGCGCAGCGGGCAGTTCGGGATGGATTTTGAAGATATTGCAGAAAAATTGGCGGACAAGCGCCTGAACATCCGGCTGTTCATCCTCTGCAATCCCCACAATCCGACAGGACGCGTATGGACAAGGGAAGAGCTGCTGAGCTTGGGAGAGCTTTGCCTGCAAAACGACGTCTGGATCATTTCCGACGAGATTCATTGCGACCTCCTCCGAAGGGGCCGCACCCATACGCCGCTGTCCGCATTGTTCCCTGCTTCGGACCGCATCATCACCTGTACCGCTCCCAGCAAAACCTTCAACCTGGCCGGCAACATGATGTCGCATCTTTTTATCAAAAACGAAGCGGTCAGGGCGGCATACAAAAAACAGTTCCACGAAATGCTGTCTCCGCTGAGCATCGTCGCTGCCAGGGCAGCCTATGCTTCCTGTGAACCCTGGCTGGAAGCGCTTGTTACCTACCTGGACGACAATTTTTCCTACCTGCAGCAGTGGCTGCAAAACACGCTGCCCCTGGCACGGTTCGCGGTACCCGAAGCCACTTACCTGGCCTGGATCGATCTTTCGGCTTACCTCCGCCTGCTGCCGGATCCCAGGAATCCCGCGCTCTTTTTCGCCAGGGAAGCCGGGTTGCTGATCGAAGACGGGAATTTTTTTGTCGGCAACGGTACGGGATATATACGGCTGAACATCGCCTGCCCCAGGGCCGTCCTGGAAGAAGGCCTCCGCCGCATGGGCGCCGCTCTCGAAAGGTACACCTGAAGAAATCCCCGGGAGCGGATTTTTTGCATATATACGCCTGACGCAGGGGGAGACGCCACGCAATTTCAATTATTATTTTTAACCAGCCTAAATAAGTTATACATTTGCACCCGGATTCACCTGATTAAAACGGATAAGTGAAATACCCGGTGCAAAACGGCTATGGATGGCTGACGGCTATGTGCATGCTGCTTGCGGCCTGCGGGCAGGCCGCGGGACAGTTTAGGGTTTCGGGGCGGGTATTGAACCAGCGCGACAGCCTGCCTGTCGCCCATGCGATCGTTACCATACCGGCTTCCTCTGTCTGGGCAACGGCCGATGGTGACGGATATTTTGTGCTGCACAACGTGCCCGGGGGAAAGTCGGCCATTTCCATTCAATACCTCGGCTATGTCAAAGCCACTGCAGAGCTGCAGGTTACCCGCGACCTGTCAGGACTGGTATACCTGCTGCAGGAAGACAACCTGACCCTGAACGAAGTGGTCATCACCGCCAGGCAGGACGACCGGGACCTGAACACTTCCTTCGTGATGGACCGGACCGTGCTGGACCACATGCAGATGCTGAATGTCGCCGATGCCGCCAGCCTGCTCCCCGGGGGGAAAACGAACACTGTCCTGCACCTGGCTACTTCCAGTCATCAGCAGATGGCCGTCATCGGACGGCCGGGCGAGATGAGCGATCCGCGCTTCGGCCTGGGGCTGGAAGTGGACGGCGTCAGGCTATCCAACAATGCAAACCCGGGTACGGATCCCGGGGGCACCGACACGCGGAACATCGCTACCTCTAACATCCAGAGTATCGAAATCGTCACGGGGATCCCTTCCGTAGAGCACGGGGATGCCACCAACGGGATCGTACGGATCAACAGCCGCAGGGGCGCCTCTCCCTTTATACTGGACCTGGTGACCAAACCCAACACCAGGCAGATCGCCCTCAGCAAGGGGCTTAACTTCAAAAAAGAACGGGGCACGCTGAATTTAAACCTGGAGCATACACGTTCTATCTCGGATCCGGCTTCCCCTTATACCAGCTACGCCCGGAACGGCCTGTCGGTCAGTTACAACAAAGTATTCGGGACCGCCGCGAAGCGACCGCTGGAGCTCAACGCCGGGATAACCGGAAACCTGGGCGGTTATGACAACCGGTCTGACCCCGACCGGTTTGCCAATACTTACTCCAAATACAAAGACAACGCTATCCGGGGAAACCTGTCCGCCCGGTGGCAATTGAACAGCCCATGGATCACCAACATCGAATTTTCCGGGTCGATCCATTACAATGACCAGAAATCGGAAAAAGCAATAAACCGATCGGCATCGTCCTCCGTCGCGGCCTTGCATAAGATGACTGCGGGCTACGCAGTAGGACAGACTTATGAAGAGAACCCGGATGCGGATATTATGCTCCTGAAACCCGGCTTCTGGTATGAAAAAAGCTATACCGACAGCAAGGTGCTCAACTATGCCGCAAAAATCAAGGCGTCGCGTGCCAACCGTTGGGGAAATGTCAACCACAGGCTGATGGCGGGAGCCGATTTCTCGGCCAGCGGCAACCTGGGCAGGGGCAACTACTACGACGACATTCAATATGCACCCACCTGGCGGGAATACCGCTA
>JBEBSO010000207.1:0-6596 GCA_040394275.1 Telluribacter sp. | reverse complement strand
GGGGTCCGCCCACCGGTCCACCGAATCCCCCGGGATCGCCAGCGCGTAATGCAGCCGGCCGTGCCCGGCATGCGGAGGATTGGTGCCTTCGGCCATCTTCACCGGCTGCAGCGTTCCGCCGCGCGCGTACAGCAGCAGCACGCCGGGAGATCCAGGGCAATCCCTTCCCAAAGGTAGCCGGGCAAATAGCGGGGCATCCCCACGAGCCAGTTGGTAAGCCCGGCCAGCATCCCGGTAATCCAGCCGGCAAAATCCGCTACGGCAGGCCAGGAAAGGAAATCTATCACCGGAAGAAAAAAAGACAACGGAAGCAATACTGCCGAAATATCGATAACAAGCGGGTTTATCAGCCAGAAATAGGCGGGAAATTGATGGAAATAGTATACAGAAACAGGAAAAGTAGTGAGTTGGGCAGCAAAGGAGACGGCGGTAACACTCCAGATCCTGTGCAGCAAAGGCCGGTCGGCAGAAAAGATCCTTTCGAAAGGTTCAGCAAACATGATAATTCCCGCCATCGCCAGATAAGACAGCTGAAACCCAATGTCGTATATAGATACCGGGTCAAAAATCAGGATGAGGAAACCCGAGATCAGCAATGTATTGGCCAGGCCGCTTCTCCGGCCGGAAACCTCCGCCACCAGCCACAGGATACACATCACGGCTGCCCGCATGACCGACGCCGGAAGCCCGGTCATCAGGCTGTAAAAGCTGATAAAAGCCGTAAGCACGGCCAGGTAAAGATAGGTCCCGCCTTTCCACCGCTTCAGAAACCCGAACAGCCGGCTGATCACCAGGAAAAAGATGCTCATGTGCAGGCCCGAAACCGAAAGGATATGGACAGTTCCCGACGTAACATAGGCATCGGTCACTTCCTGCCGGAGATCGTCTCTGCGGCCAAGAATCATGGCTTTAACCAGCCCGTAGGCATCCGCGTCCGCCAGCCGGTTCCGGAAGACTTCATCCGCATACACCGACACCCGGTAGCTCCACCATACGGGATCAAAACCGTGGGTACTGCCCTGGCCGGGAAGGATTCGGAAGGCCCCCTTCGTGATCCTGGCCGTCCGGGCAATGCCCTTGCGCTTCAGAAACAGGGCATAGTCAAATTCGCCGGGGTTACGCGGCGTCCGGGGGCGCTCCAGGCGCCCCCGGACCAACAGGCGCTCTCCCGGTCCCGGCACCTGTGACCCGGCATCCGGGAAACTCAGCAGGCACCTGAGGGGCGGACAATCCCGCCAGCGCCCCTTCCCGCCCAAAGCTTCCACGTCCGCCTCGAAGCGATACCCTTCGCCCCGCCGTTCGGGGAGCGAGGCGACCGTCGCCAGGAAGACATCATAGCCCGGCAGCGTGACCTCCGGATCGGGAAACCCCGACAGGCGCTCCTCCTGCTGCAGCGCAGCAGTCAGGCCCAGCGCGAAAAAAGAAACGGGGATACCCGCTGCGAAAAGCCGGCCCCGGAACCTCCCCGCCCGGCCGCCCCCCAGCACCGCGCCGGATATGGCAAGGGTAACGGCCATTGCACAGCCGGAAGTCAGCCAGGGGATAACGTAGGGCGCCGTGATAATTCCGCACGTCAGGCAGCCGGCGAAGAGCAGAAAAGGGATACGGGAAAACATAGCTATAGTGTGTGAGTGGAAACAAAGTCCCTACATTATAGCAATATAACAAAACAATTGTACTTTAACAAGAGAAAGTCCGAAAATATTTCGGAGGTTACCGGTAGATGAGCAGCCTTTGGGAAACGCTTTCGCCAAAACCGGTGGTTACCCTGAAAATATATACACCGGGTGCGTACCCGACAGCCGGCAGCCGGATCAGCTTGCTCCAGGAATTACTGAAGTAATAGGTGTTCAGCCGGTTTCCCAGCTGGTCAAAGAGCTCGGCTTTGAAGTCCTGGTAGTCGCTGAAACGCACCACGGCTTTGATCTCGTGGTTTTCGATCGGGTTGGGGCTCAGCTCCACCAGCAGGCGGTCCGACGACTGCAGCCGCGGCATACGCGAGTATTCGACCAGCTTCTGCCGGGCCGGGCTCAGCTCCAGCACGGCATGCATCCTGGCGACCTGGTCGTTGGTGAAAATATTCATGCAGCGGTCGGGCGAATAATCCATGAAGTTTTCGGTCATGTTCCGCGTTCTTACGCCGCCGCAGGTCGAATAGCGCTCCCGGCAATCGCTTACATCATTGTTGGACCGCTGCACAGGCGGGGTATCGTCGCAGTAGTCGGTATTGCAGTTGACGCTTTCCTCGAGCCCCCAGGTATGGAGAAGGCCCAGCCAATGACCGGTTTCGTGGGTAAGGGTTCTTCCCAGGTCGTAGAGCGCATGATCGACCGTACCCGTCTTCCTGCCGAAGTACCGGTAGTCGATAAAAACGCCGTCGTAGGCCGGTATCCTGCCGCTTCCCGGCGAAAGGCCGCCTATCCCTACCACCGCCGGGAAATTCGCGTAGCCGAGCAGGTTTGGGGGAAGCGTCGTCACCCAGATATTGAGATACTGATCGACCGGCCAGGACACCAGGGCGGCCAGCGCCTCCAGGTCAGAGGTCTGCTCGACGTTAAATTCGGACCGGGAGGAATAGGTGCGGGTAATCCCGTTGGTGAGCTTCCCGCCCGGGTCAAACTCGGCCAGGTAAAACTCGATCCGGCTGTCCGCCCCGGCCGGGTGGGTATTGAAGCCCGGCGTCCCCTCCCTGCGCCGGAAATCCTCGTTCAGCACGGCAATCTGGCTCACGATCTGCTGATCCGAGATATTTGAATTGGAAGCGCCGCCGATGGTCCCGTCGGCCGAATGGTGCACGACATGCACCACCACCGGGATACGAATCAGCTCTTCCGCCATTCGCCGCTGGCCGGCCCTGTTGCGCAAATGATTGCTGATCACCCGCTCCTGTTCCATAAAACGGGAAAAAGCGGCCCCGCCCTGCCGCTGGATCCGGGTGAACACCGCCGCGTTGCCGCACCGCTCCGGCACCGGCCGGACAGACTCCTGCCCCCGCACCTGCTGCACGGCAGAAAAGAACATCAGGACGAGAGCCAGCCGCCCCAGCAACTCACTTTTCCGCCTTCTCATAAGCTGCCAGAATATCCTTAACAAGACGGTGGCGCACGACATCCTCCCCGTCCAGCTGCACAAATCCGATCCCGGGCACCCCCTTAAGAATATTCAGGGATTCATTCAACCCCGACTTCTGGTTTTTGGGAAGATCAACCTGTGTCTTATCCCCGGTAATGATCGCTTTGGAGCTTGGTCCCATCCGCGTAAGAAACATCTTCATCTGCATATGTGTCGTATTCTGCGCCTCATCCAGCAAAATAAAGGCATTGTTCAGCGTCCTGCCCCGCATATATGCCAGCGGCGCGATCTCGATCACCCTGTTTTCTATGTACATCTTCAGCTTTTCGGCAGGAATCATGTCGTCCAGCGCGTCGTAGATCGGGCGCAGATACGGATCTATCTTCTCCTTCAGATCGCCCGGCAGAAAGCCCAGGTTCTCGCCCGCCTCTACAGCCGGCCGGGTAATGATGATCTTCCTGACCTCCTTATTTTTCAAAGCCCTGACCGCGATAGCCACCGCCGTATATGTCTTACCCGTTCCAGCCGGACCGACGGCAAAAACAAGATCGAACTTCGCCGCTGCTTCCACGAGCTTCCGCTGGTTGGTTGTCCGTGCCTTGACCACAATCCCCTTGTTGCCGAACACGATCACCTCGTCGTCTGCCTGCTCTGTTGCCGGCTGCTCGGGCGCTCCTTTGAGGTAGTGCCTGACGCTGGCGTCCGTAAGGCGCCCGAAACGCCGGTAGTGAGAAAGCAGCACTTCGAAAAGTTCCCCGATTTTAGCTATATCAGATGAAGTGCCCTGAATTCTCAGCTCGTCTCCCCTCGACACAATTTTGCTTTTCGGGAAGGCCTGAGCCACTTCCCTGACCGTATTGTTGTTTACACCCAGGAAATCCACCAAAGAGATATCCTCCAGCGTGATAATCTTTTCTACCAAATTGTATGTCTTTTGTTGCCCTCTTAAACGGCCGAAAATTTAAGCATTAATTTACGTCAAAACGCGAAGCCCCTGCTAAATATTTAAAAAACACCCCTACCTAACAGTGTTAAAAATTCAACCGGAGTACAATTTACTAGAAATCAGTAAAATACCGGGCAGGCCAAAATTTCTTCCCCGAAAAACATGCATCTCTCCTGAACAAATGTTAATATTGTGATTAGATATGGCATACGAAAAACCACATAATACTTTCCGAAAATCATCCGGTTCCGCCGCCCAGACGGCAGGCAATCGCTTGTCCCTGCCCGACCCGGGAGTGGGTAAGCTGCCGCCGCAGGCGATCGAATGGGAGGAGGCCGTCCTGGGTGCGCTGATGCTTGAAAAAGATGCGCTGTCCGTGGTGGCCGATATCCTCAGGCCCGAGAGCTTTTACAAGGATGCGCACGTACGCATATATAAAGCCATCATCAGCCTTTTTGCGGAAGCGATGCCCATAGACCTGCTTACGGTGACGGCCAAGCTCCGGAGCTCCGGAGAGCTGGACCTGATCGGCGGACCGGGCTATATCACGGAGCTTACCTCCAAGGTCAACTCCGCAGCCAATATCGAATACCACGCCCGCGTCATCTCCGAGTCCTCCATCAAGCGGGAGCTGATCAGCATTTCCTCCGAAATCCTGAAAGAAGCCTTCGAGGACACTTCCGATGTCTTCAAAATGCTGGATAAAACCGAACAGGCGCTGTTCCGTATCTCCGAAGCCAATATCCGCAAGAACTACTCGGACATGAGCACGCTGATGAAGCAGGCGATCGAGGAGCTGGAAGGCAAGCGCAACATGCAGGATGGCCTGACAGGAGTGCCGTCGGGCTTTACGGCGCTCGACAGGCTGACTTCCGGCTGGCAAAAGACGGAGCTGGTGATCCTGGCGGCGCGACCCGGTATGGGAAAAACGGCTTTCGTCGTGTCTTCCCTGCGCAATGCTGCAGTGGATTTCAACAAAGCCGTGGCCATTTTTTCGCTGGAGATGTCGTCCGTACAGCTCGTTAACCGGCTTATTTCGGCCGAAGCCGAGATCGAAAGCGAGAAAATCCGGAAAGGCAAGATGACGATCCAGGAGCTGGAGCAAATGCAGCGCCGGATCAATAAGCTGACCAATGCCCCCATCTTCATCGATGACACGCCTGCCCTGTCCGTACTGGAGCTGCGCGCCAAATGCCGCCGCCTGAAAAGCCAGCACGACATCCAGCTGGTCGTGATCGACTACCTGCAGCTGATGACAGCGGATGCCGGCGGCAAAAGCAACGGAAACAGGGAACAGGAGATCGCGATGATATCCCGGTCGCTGAAAAACCTGGCCAAGGAGCTGGACGTGCCGGTCATTGCACTGTCGCAGCTGAGCCGCGCCGTTGAGACACGCGGGGGCGAAAAGCGGCCCCAGCTCTCCGACCTGAGGGAATCCGGCTCCATCGAGCAGGACGCCGATATGGTGATATTCCTTTACAGGCCTGAATATTACGGCATTACGCAGGACGAATCGGGCAATTCCGTAGCCGGTATCGGTGAGGTAATCCTGGCCAAAAACCGGAGCGGCTCGCTGGACACCGTACAGCTCAGATTCATCGGGAAATACACCAAGTTTGCCGACCTGGATGCTTTCTACTCCCCTTCAGGCGGCCCCGATTCCGGCAGGAGCTTTCCTGTCGACAACCCGATCGACCGGTTCGAAGAAAGAGGGACTCCCCAGAATACCACCTTCCGCAGCAAAGCCAATAACCTTGGCGACTTCAATTACCAGAGCCCCGGCGACGATCCTCCTTTCTGACGCCGCCTTGCCGTGACTCCCGCCGGCAGCTATCGTGATCCGTTTCAGGTACTGTGAAGTAAGGAACGCCCCGTCCCGGAGCAGGACCGGGAGGAGTTTTTTTTATTTTGGCGCTAAAAACCACCCGGAAACCACTTTTTTACCCTCTTTCGCCAACTGTACAAAAGCAGGAACCCACCTTTTTGCAGGTAGTGTATCACCAAAATTTCACCCCTGTATATGTTAAACAAAAAAATCAACGATAAGAATATAAAATACTTTAAATCAATAAGTTATAAAAATAAAATTCGTAACAATATGGAGAAATAAGGCCTGGAAACGATATGATATAATTGTATCACAACAAAACTGTATTATAATCTTTCCAGGAGCGCGATGTTTTCGACATGGTGGGTATTGGGGAACATATCCACCGGCTGAATCCTTACCAGCCTGTAGGCTTCGGACAGCAGCGCCAGGTCCCTCGCCTGGGTGGCGGAATTGCAGCTTACATACACAATACGCCTGGGATCGGCGTTTAGTATAGTGCCGATGACGGGCAAGTCCATCCCGGCACGGGGAGGATCGGTGATAATCACATCCGGACGGCCGTGAATGGCCAGGAAATCATCCGTCAGCACTTTTTTCATGTCCCCGGCAAAGAATTTTGTATTGCTAATTCCATTCAGTTTAGCATTTTCTTTAGCATCGTTCACTGCTTCCTCTACGTATTCTATCCCTATCACCTCTTTAGCATCTTTAGCAATATAATTAGCAATAGTACCTATCCCTGTATAC
>JBEBSO010000206.1:0-6597 GCA_040394275.1 Telluribacter sp. | reverse complement strand
AGAGAGCAGGATGAGAAAGCTTACCGCTCCATGTAATTACAGATGGGGGCATCCCTATGATTTCCTGGATTCCCTGCAGGGTGAGGCCCGGGGGTATCTCACCGTGGAGCAATCACCCGACGGGATCATCCATGTCCTTTCTTCGGGAACCCATTATTCCTTCAATTTAAAATGGATCACCGAATAGTAGCTTTACATTTTTCGGAGCCTTTGAGCTATTAATTTGTTCTCCCGGCAATAATGAATTTAAATATGGCTCATCATTCTACCCGAATGTAGATAAGCTTTTATGTATTACAAATTGATTTCAGTAATAAGGATGAATATGAAGATTTCGTTAGTCCTCTGGTGTGTCTTTTTTGGGGTTGTTATTGAATTGAAAGGACAGGAGTTTGCTCCTACCGGTTTCCCTGATCGTATTGCGCTGACGCTGTCTGAAAATCCAACATCGGAAATAGTGGTAAACTGGCGAACCGATACCACTATTCAGAACGGTTATCTTGAGTTTTTACCTGCCCCTGACGGACCGGATATGAAATCCGGATTAAAACGCCTGGTTTCTATGCCGGTGAAAGTCATTGCAGACAACGTCGCGGCTCATTGTTTCAGTGTTCAGATAAAGGATCTTAACCCGTCCGGTATATATGCTTACCGGGTAAGTGGGGAGAATAACTGGAGCGAATGGTTTCAGTTTACCACTGCTGCCGGAACGGATGAGGACTTTTCCTTCGTGTATATGGGAGATGTGCAGGCGGATATCAGGGCAAAATGGTCGAGGGTTGCCAGACAAGCTTTTAAAACCGCACCTGATGCTGCTTTCTATCTTTACGCCGGCGACATCATCAACCGCTCTTTCCGGAATAATGAATGGGGAGAGTGGCATCATGGAGCCGGATTCATACATAGTATGACCCCTTTAATTGCGACTCCCGGCAACCATGAATATACCAGGAGCCTGGAAGAAAAGGAAAGTTTGTGCCCCTATTGGAAATCAGGTTTTAATTTTCCGCAAAATGGTCCAACCGGGCTTAAGGGGACTGTCTACTATGTCGACTATCAAGGGGCCCGTTTTATCTCGCTCGACGGTCAGATGATTACCCGAAATGAAGAATTACGCCGGCGTCAATATAATTGGTTGGAAAAAGTACTTCTTGAGAGTCGCGGCCTGTGGAAGATTATCATGGTTCATCACCCGTTGTATGCAACCCGCTCAGGAAGAGACAATAAAGAGCTGAGAGAACTGTTTGAGCCTCTTTTCGTGAAATACGGCGTTCATTTAGTCCTTCAGGGGCATGATCATACCTATGCCCGGGGGCCCGTTCCTGCCGGGAAAAAAAAGCCGGTGTATGTGGTTTCGGTTAGCGGCCCTAAAATGTACAAAGAAGACACCAGTTTAAAATGGCCTCAAAAAACCATTGTGGACACCCAGCTATATCAGGTTATTGAAGTCCGGGAAAGCCATTTATCCTATAAAGCGTATACGGCGACCGGAAAATTGGCGGATGAGTTTGAATTGGATAAATAATTGGTTTTGTATTAAACCAGATTGGACTAAGAGCGTATTTACTTAATAGTGTTAATCCCCAAAAGCAGCAATGAGGAACGATATTTTATCAAGATTAAATTATTGCGCGTTCAGAAAGTATACCCTTACGTTATTTCTTGCCGCATTTGTATTCCAGGTCAACAGTCAAAATCGCCAATCCCAATTAACCCCTCCCCACCCGGTCTCGAACCCTTCCTCCCCGCTTATGCTCGCCGGGGACTGGCTGCCGGGCGATACCCATAAGATTGACTACGACAACCTCCCCCGTATTCCCGGCTCCCATATGGTAGTCAGCGACGTACGGCACAAAATGGGGGTCAACCAGCATAACTATCTCGATTATTACGACGGCAGGTACTGGATCATGTGGAGCGACGGCCCGGGGATCGAAGACCGTGTCGGCCAGCGGGTAAAATACGCCACCAGTCCTGACGGCGTCCTGTGGTCGGAGCCGCAATACCTCACCCCGGTGCCTCCCGGAGCAGAACGGGCCAACCTGTTCGGGACGCGCTCCGACAAGGGATTCCGCTACATCGCCCGGGGCTTCTGGCAGCGGGATGGGGAATTCCTAGCACTGGCCTCTCTCGACGAAGCCGCTGAGTTCTTCGGGCCAAGCCTCGAGCTGAGGGCATTCCGCTACAGCAAAACCTGGGACAAATGGGAAGATATCGGTGTAGTACACGACAATGCCATCAACAATTTTGCTCCCAAAAAAATCGCTACCGGCGAATGGATGATGTCGAGAAGAAAATATGACTACACCAAAACCGGCGTTGAATTCCTGACAGGGGGCGTAAAAAGCCTGACCGACTGGCAATCTTTTCCCGTGTTCGGCACCGCCAGCGAGCTGGCGGCGGAGGAACCGTACTGGTGGGTATTGCCCGATAACAACCTGGCAGCACTTTTCCGAGACAACAAAGGAAGCGGGTACCTGTTCCGCTCATTTTCAGCGGATAACGGCCGTACCTGGAGCACGCCCATCAGGACAAATTTCCCGGATGCCCGTTCGAAATTCAGCGGAACCCGACTGAAAGACGGCCGGTATGTGCTGGTATCGAACGCAAATCCAAAAAAACGCGATCCGTTGGTACTGTCCATCAGCGACGACGGAATAATTTTCAACAAAATGTACTACCTGGTAGGCGGCCGGCACGTAGACTACCCGCATGTGATGGAGCACGATGGTCATCTTTTTGTAGCGTTTGCCACGGGGAAACAGACAATAGAAGTCATCAAAATCCGCCTCACCGACATTGATTCGCTGAAAATGATTCCTCAAAACCAGAACTAACTGCCTAATGAACCGCAGATATTTTATAAAGCTGGGTGCAGCAGGCGCCCTGATTTCCATTGCTGATCTCACTTCATGCACTACAGTAAACGAAGCTAAAACCGATACTGACGTACTGGTCGTCGGCGGTACACCCGCCGGCATTATGGCGGCCATAGCTGCCGCCCGCTCCGGCGTAAAGGTAATCCTCGTGGAATACCATCATCATATCGGCGGCCTTTCGACCAGCGGTCTGGGAAAAAGCGACATTGAAAACAAAAATGCGATCGCCGGTCTTTTTAAAGAATTCACTCAGAATATTCTGCGCTATTACACCGAAAAGTACGGAGCAGATTCTGAAAATGTAAAAAAATGCCGGGGCGGCTATTATTATGAGCCTTCGGTGGCCGAGCAAGTGTTCAACAACATGATTTCAGCAGAAGCCGGCATTACACTCCTTACCGGTTACCAAATTGAGAAAGTCCTCACGCAGGCAGGTAAGGCAAGGGAAGCCGGCTTTAAAAACAGGGCGACCGGAGAACTCAAAAATCTAAAAGCGGGCGTATTCATAGACGCCACCTACGAAGGTGATCTTTATGCCCTGGCAGGCGCCGCTTACCGGCTGGGAAGAGAAGGGAAAAACGACTTCGGCGAAGCTCATGCAGGCCGGATATTTTTCGACTACAATGAAAACCGGTTCCTGGAAGGAAGCACAGGTGAGGGCGATAAAAGAATCCCGGCTTATACCTACCGTCTCTGCATGACTGACGATCCGGCCAACAGTTACATCATGAAAGAGCCGCCGGCGGGCTATAACCGGGAAAACTACCTTAAGTATTTCAAAGACCTGGAAGAAGGGCGGCTGAGCGGCCCGAAAGTATTTAAAGAAGGCCACGGCTACTACAAAGCCCATTTCGATACTATGGTTCGCGTGTTCTCGTTTGCCGAAATACCCAACCGCAAGTACGACGTCAACACCAATCCCCGCCCCCTGGGCTTCCCGTTCCCGGAAGAAAATTTCAATTATGTGGAAGCAGGTTGGGAAGAGCGCGAAAAGGTGTTCCAAAGGCATCGGGAACTGGCCGTGGGACTCCTGTACTTCATCCAGAATGACCCCGAAGTTCCGGAGGCTCATCGTAAACTCGCCAATCAATACCACCTAGCGCTCGACGAGTTTACCGACAACGGGCATTTCCCCTGGCAGCTTTACGTCAGGGAGGCCAGAAGACTGAGAGGCGTTTATACCCTGACAGAAAATGATGTCACCCTGAAAGAAGGTGAAGAAAGAACCACCCTTTTCAACGATGCGATCATTGCGGGTGAATTCCCTATTGACAGCTTTCCCTGCTCAAAAGAACCTTCCGCCGATAGTAAAGTACTTGAAGGCTACATAGGCATGCTTCCGATACCCGCCTATCAGCTCCCTTACAGGGTCCTTGTTCCTGAAAGTATCAACGGCATTATCGTACCGGTAGCCGCTTCCACCAGCCACGTCGCCTACTCGACATTACGCATGGAACCTTTATGGATGGGAATAGGTCAGGCTTCCGGCACCGCTGCAGCCTTAGCTGTCAGGAAAAATGTCGAGCTCCGCGACGTCGGGATGAAAGAGCTTCAAATGATACTGGTCGGAAACGGGCAGATCCTAACCTATTTCGAAGATCTTGACCCGGATGATAAGGCTCATAAGGCTGCACAGTTCTGGGGCACAAAGGGCTTTTTTATGTCTTATAAAGCAGAGCTGCGCGAGCCGGTTACGGGCTCTGAACTTAACCGTTGGCTTAAGATATATACAGATACGGCCGGAATTAATTCCACTTTTGATATAAAAAGTGATGGAAAACCGACACGTTCAGATTTTAAGGAAATTTTAAAATTGACACTAAAGACCACTTTCTCCGAATCGGTATGGGAGTATGACGGGAAAAGTGCAGATGAATTTATTACCAAAGGAGAGGTGTGTGCGGCGCTCTTTACTGCGCTTTCTTCCGACTCGAGCTTATAGATCTTATTTATTCGGTTTTAGTGAAAATCGGAAATGCGCCAACAAAACACAGACAGGACCTGATACCATATACGTATAATGACCTTGGAAGCATCTTTGTTGGAACACGGAACAGATCTAGACGATAGATGTGCAAAAAAATCGCAACAGCTATGAGAAGTTTAACAACTCTTTTCCTGATTTCCCTGACAGTCCTTTCAAAAACTATCTGTCCGGCACAATTTGTCCATCCCGGAATGTTGTATTCAAAAGCTGAACTGGATTTCTTGAAAGAAAAGATCCGGAGCAAAGCCGAGCCCTGGTATCCGTTGTTCGGGCTGATACAGTCCGATGACCGCGCCAGGCCGGAATGGGAGGCCAAGCCTGTCGCTCATATAATACGCGGTACGTACAACAGGCCCAATATCGGTGCGGGAAATCTGGGGCACGACGCCCAGGCCGCTTATATCAATGCCCTTCAGTGGGCTCTGACCGATGACGAGCTCCATGCCCGAAAGGCCATCGAGATCCTGAATGCCTGGTCTTCTACCCTTCAGTCTGTTTCTGGGGACGATGCCCGTCTGCTTGTAGGTATTGTAGGCTATAAATTTTGCAATGCGGCTGAGATCATCCGGCATACTTCTCCCTTCTGGAAGCCGGAAGATCAACTTAGCTTCGAGAAGATACTGCTTGATGTTTTTTATCCGGTCATTAAAAACTACGGGCCCGACTCCAACGGCAACTGGGACGCCGCCATGATCGTCACCACCATGTGCATGGGAATTTTCCTGGACAATGAGGACCTGTATAGGGGCGCGCTGGGGTACGTGAAAACGGGTCGGACCACCGGGGCAATTCCAAATTATATTTATGAATCCGCTCAATGCCAGGAAAATGGCCGAGACCAGGGACATACCCAGCTGGGATTAGGATATCTTGCTGATGCATGCGAAATCGCGTGGAAGCAGGGAGAGGACCTTTACGGGGCATTCGGGAACCGGTTAGCAATCGGCTTTGAATATACAGCCAGGTACAACCTGGGATTTGGTGTGCCATATGACCCGGTTCCGGATATATTCGGAAACCACCTAAATCCTGCCGTCTCGGAAAAAGGGCGTGGTAATTTCCGGCCGGTGTATGAAAAAGTCTACCATCACTACCATAACCGGAAAGGGCTGGAAATGAAATATACCAAAATGGTGCTGGATAAGATCAGACCGGAGGGGTATCATTGGGATCATTCTTCGTTCGGCACGCTTCTGTATGCCTACCTTCCTGTTTTCCCTCCCGGTCAGCAAACCAGATGATACTTTATGCAACTATTTTATAAATCCAGTTCTATTCTAAGATGCGAATTCCAAGAATCCTAAGAGTTCTGAACACTTTTTCGAAAAGGACTTGAACATTGAACACATGAAAAATGATTTTGAGGATTTAGAAAATCTGCTCACCCAATTTGCAAAGGAGTCTGCGTTACCACCAGGTGAACAACTGCCTGTGCCGTTATGGGTTCAGGAAAAAGACCGGTTTTTAAGAGCAGTTATTAAAAATCTGTTATTGATCCCCGGCAAGAAACAAACCCGGTACTACATCCGCTGGTACCAGGACAGGATTATCCGTCTGGCAGACGATTTGTTTAATGAGTCAGGTGATGCATACACCGACGACTCGGCTATGAACCTGGCGCTTGATTTGTTGGAAGAATTTCGGCACGCTTTTAAAAATGATTTTGATAATAGTCGGTCTATCCCGCTTGGTGAGCTGTTCAGGGAACTAGAGAATATTACTGCCACTTCT
>JBEBSO010000205.1:0-6615 GCA_040394275.1 Telluribacter sp. | reverse complement strand
GCGGCAATCGCATCGTTCAGGGTTTGGCTCGGGCGCATCGCTGCCTCTGCCAGCGCATCGTCCGGGGCATAGTAGCCGCCGATGTCCCGGGGCTTGCCCTGGGCACCTATCAATTCCTGCGCGATCTTCGCTTCGTTTGCAGCCAGCCGCTGCGCCAGCGGTGCAAACCGGGCTTTCAGCTCCGCGTCCTTGTCCTGCGCCGCCAGGGCTTCCGCCCAGTACAACGCCAGGTAAAAATGAGAGCCCCTGTTGTCGATCTGGCCCACCTTACGGGCAGGCGACTTGTCATTGGCCAGGAATTTCTCGGTAGCGGCATCCAGTGTCTCGGCCAGAATCAGGGCCTTCCCGTTGCCCTGCGTCTGGCCCAGGTGCTCCAGCGAAACGGCCAGCGCCAGGAATTCACCCAGTGAATCCCACCGCAGGTAACCTTCCTCCAGGAACTGCTCCACGTGCTTGGGCGCCGACCCGCCTGCGCCTGTCTCGAACAACCCGCCCCCGTTCATCAGCGGGACGATGGAAAGCATTTTGGCGGAGGTCCCCAGCTCCAGGATCGGGAAAAGATCCGTAAGATAGTCCCGCAGCACGTTGCCGGTGACCGAAATGGTGTCCAGCCCCTGGCGGATTCTCTCCAGGGAAAGCTTTGTCGCCTCCACCGGGCTCAGTATCCGGATGTCCAGGCCGGTCGTATCGAATTCAGGCAGGTAAGCCTTTACTTTTTTAATGATCTCGCGGTCATGCGCGCGATTTTCATCCAGCCAGAATACAGCAGGCGTGTTGGAAAGCCTGGCCCGGTTGACCGCCAGCTTCACCCAATCCCTGATCGGGGCGTCCTTTGTCTGGCAGGCCCGGAAAATGTCTCCTGCGGCTACGGGCTGCTCCAGCAGGCTGGCTCCGTCCGTGTCGACGATCCGGATCGTACCTGCGGCATCCGCCTGGAATGTTTTGTCATGAGAACCGTACTCCTCCGCTTTCTGCGCCATCAGCCCTACGTTGGGCACCGACCCGATGGTGGAAGGATTTAAGGCGCCATTCTTTTTCATGTCCTCGATGACGGCCTGGTACACCCCGGCGTAGCTCCTGTCCGGGATCAGGGCCAGCGTATCCTGCGGCTTGCCTTCCGCGTTCCACATCCGGCCGGACGTACGGATCATGGCCGGCATGGATGCATCCACAATGACATCCGACGGCACGTGGAAGTTGGTAATGCCTTTGTCCGAGTTGACCATCGCCAGCGCAGGCCCTTTGGCGATCACCGCCTGAATGGCGGCCTTGATTTCGGCCTCTTCCGGGCGCCCGGCTATCTTCGCATAGACGTCACCCAGGCCGTTGCGCGTATCTATATTCAGCTGCCTGAACAGCGCGGCGTATTTTTCGAAAACCTCCCGGAAATACACTTCCACGATAGCGCCGAAAATAATCGGATCAGACACTTTCATCATGGTAGCTTTCAGGTGCGCAGAAAGCAGGACTCCTTTCTCACGCGCCACCCCGATCTGGGCCGCCACATATTCCTTCAGGGCGCCCAGGCTCAGCACGGACGAATCCAGCACCTCCCCGGCTTTCAGGTTTGCAAAATCCTTCAGCAGGGTAACTTCACCGTTTTCAGCGACAAACTCGATCCGGAACTGTGTCGGCCCGGCTACAGTTACCGATTTTTCGCTGCCATAAAAATCTCCCGCCGTCATTGAAGCCACCTCTGTCAGGGAATCCGCCGACCAGGCGCCCATGGAATGCGGGTTGGTCTTTGCATAATTTTTTACCGCTTTCGGCGCCCTGCGGTCCGAGTTTCCTTCCCGGAGCACAGGATTTACCGCCGATCCCAACACCCTGGCGTACCGGGCTTTCACCGCCTTCTCCTCATCGGTAGCCGGGTCTTCAGGAAAATCAGGGACGGCATAGCCTTTTCCCTGGAGCTCCCTGATCGCCGCCTTCAGCTGCGGAATGGAAGCCGAAATATTGGGAAGTTTTATAATATTCGCTTCGGGCGTGGTGGCCAGCGCCCCCAGCTCCGAAAGCGTGTCTGCTATGCGCTGCTCTTCTTTAAGATAAGATGGAAAATTGGCCAGGATACGGCCGGCCAACGAAATATCCGTCAATTCTACATCAATGCCCGACGAAGCCGTAAAAGCCTTTACAATAGGCAACAGCGAATAAGTGGCGAGCGCCGGCGCTTCGTCCGTTTTGGTGTAGTAAATCTTCGGTTGGTTTGACATAATTTATGGGGATTAAAACAGAATTTATAAATTAAACAAGACGGTTTCCGAAAATCGGAACTGCTTCTCTTTTAAGATCGCGGACCCGGCTTCTAACCGGGTGCAAATTTAATCAAATCATCGGTTCGCCCTAACCGGCCACTTTTTTTGTGAACCGCCGGGCGTTATTTTTTCCGGGGCTGACCGGCATCTTTTCCCGTCGCCCCGCCCGCCCCCATGCAGCTTTTCTTGCAAATAAAAACCAGGTTTCGTATAATCGCAGCCGTTTTGACCACCCGGTTTTATACAAGACCGGCTGCCGGAACGCACCTGCTACCTGAACAAACTCTATCGTGATTATTTTCTCCCGAACGGACATGCGTACTACCTCCTACAGGCACCAACCTCTCTCCATCAACCACCGGGCTCTGTGTTCCGAACCGGAAAAAGTGAGCGACCTGCGCGTAATCCGCCGCCCCGAAAGCAAATAATTTCCTTACCATCAATCTATTGCGAATTACTAAGTACATGAACAAAAGCGTTACGATCCTCCTGCTGTTGGCACTGCTGGCTGCCGGCCCGATTTCCCATGCCCAGCTCAAAGCCGTCGAAACCGTCTCATCAGCAGATGTCCTGCTGGCGGCCGATCTCATCCGGAAAAACAGGGAACAGCTTACAGGCAGGCTCCCGGAAGAGGAGAACCTGGTCATCACCGGGTCCTACCGGGACCAGGTGATGAAGACGGTGATGGTCTATGCCCAGCATGCTTACCAGGACATACCGGTTTACAATCTCATCTATGTAATGGCCTTCCGGGATGAAAAGCTGGTTTCCTTTACGGGCAACCGGAAAATCAGGTTCCCGGTCGCCTCCGCATCCCGTACCGCGTCGCAGACCGGCTCCGCCGAATCCGCCGTCAGGGCCGCGCTTGATCACCTCGGGCTGAAGCCCAAAAACCTGGTATCCAAAAACAGCGTCCGTTCCGCTGATGTATTCGCAGCGGAAGACATTTCCGGGCAGGATCTGAAAGCGCGGCGGATCTGGGTGCCGGACGGCATCAACCCTGCCAGGCTGGCCTGGCAGGTCGAAGTAGACCCGCTGCATTCACCGGACCACTGGATGGTACGGGTAGACGCCCTGACCGGCGAGGTCATCGGTAAGGACAACTACACGATATATTGCAAATGGCAGCATGAGGATGCCGCCTGCCGCTCCGACCATACGCACGGGCCGCCGACAGCCGCAGCGCCTATCCCCGGCGGCTCCGCCGCCCGGCACAGCAGCGGAGCCGATCCCGCCGTCGTCACTCCCGCCGCCTACAACGTCATCCCCTACCCGGCGGCCAGTCCGCTGCAGGCCGCACCAGCGCAGCGTCCCGATCCGTGGACAGCTGCCGGCACAGCCAACCCCGCAACGACGCTCGGCTGGCATCATGACGGCTCCCAGTCCTACACAACTACCCGTGGCAACAACGTCTTTGCCTACCAGGACCGGTATAACACGAACGTGCCGGGTCACTCACCTGCAGCCACGGAGACAACCCCCGCGCTGAGCTTCGATTTCGTGCCCACCCCGGGCATCATGACATCATTCCCGGATGCGGCCACCCAAAACTTCGGGATCACCAACCTGTTTTACTGGAACAATATTGTCCACGATGTTATGTACCAGTACGGGTTCGATGAGGTGGCCGGTAATTTCCAGGCCAGCAACCTGGACCGGGGCGGAGCGGGCGCCGACTACGTTATTGCCGAAGCCCAGGACGGCGGCGGCTATGACAATGCCAATTTCAATACCCCGGAGGACGGGAAAAACGGCCGTATGCAGGTTTACCTGAGCAGGCAAAACCAGGTAATCGAGATAAACAGCGCCGCCTCGGCGCTTCCCGGGTACATGTCGGGTGTCAAAGCCGCTTTTATCAACCCGGCTGTTTACCAGGACAACACCGGGAAAGACCTGGTGTTCTACAGCAGCGATCCCACCGGCAACCAGGCCTGCTCAGCCCTGAGCGGGCAGCCCCTTCTCGGTAAAACCGTCGTCATTGACCGGGGCAATTGTACTTTTGGTGAAAAGATGGCCTATGCCCAGGCGGCGGGGGCTGCCGGTGTCATCGTCGTTAACAATAACCCGGTCATGCTGACCGAAATGGGAGGAACCAGCCCGATCACTATTAATATCCCCGGTGTAATGGTGTCTGCCTGGGACGGCGCAGCCATTAAATCTGCCATGTCATCCGGCCCGGTCAATGCCACCCTCCTGTTCCGGCAGACCTATAGAGATCTGTCGCTGGACAACCAGATTATTGTACACGAATACGGGCACGGCATCTCCAACCGCCTGACAGGCGGCCCCGCCCTCTCCACCTGCCTGGCAAATGAAGAACAGGCCGGCGAAGGATGGAGCGATTACTACGCGCTCATGTTTACCACGGATTGGGCAAATACCCCGCTCCATTCCGGCGCCACGCCCCGCAACCTGGCTGTTTTCGGCTTCCCCCTGTTGGAAAACGGGCTCCGCAACTACCCTTACTCGACGGATATGACCGTTAATCCCTGGACTTACGCGATGATGGCCACGCATACGTCCGGATCTGTCCACAACATCGGGGAAATCTGGTGTGCTACCCTGTGGGACATGACCTGGAACATCATCGCCCGGGACGGCGTGATCAATCCCAATCTCTACGACCCTTCCGCCCCGGGAGGCAATACCGCCGCGATGATGCTCGTCACGCAGGGGCTAAAGCTCCAGCCCTGCAGCCCCGGTTTCCTGGATGCCCGTGACGCGATCCTGAAAGCGGATGAAATCCTCTACAACGGCAGGTACAAAACAGCCATCTGGAAAGCATTCGCCCGGCGGGGGATGGGCTACAAAGCCAGCCAGGGATCCGGCAGCTTTTATAACGACCAGGCTGCCGACTTCTCGCTGCCCGTTCCTTCCATCGAGCTGATCCCGGGGCAAGCGGATATCGCAATGGGCGGAACCGCCCGGTTCGAGGTCAAAGTGAAAAATGAAATCGACGAGGCCGTATCAAACCTGAGCATAGTAAGCTTGCTTCCGCCCTCCATGTACCATATTGCGGGCGGAACTTACCAGTCCGGCGACCACTCCGCCGTATTCGGGCCCTTCTCCGTGACCGCTCTCGAAGAAAAAACGTTCCACCTGGAGCTCGGGCTGAAATTCATGCCTTTCCAAACCCGCTCCGTTCTTCTTGACGACCATGTCCCCGACACGGAAATGACGAATTTTTCGGCCGCCTCCACAGCGGGATCTTCCTGGGAAATCAGCAGCGGGAAGCCAAGAAGCGGAACATTCAGCTATTTTGTACAAGGTGAAAACACGTTTGCGCAGAAAACGCTGACCAGCACGGCATCCTACCCGGCAAAAGTCACCACCCGGCTGAGCTTCTGGCACAGCTACAATATCGAAGACAGCTGGGACGGGGGACTTGTGGAGCTTTCGACCGACAACGGTAGCACCTGGACAGACGCGGGCCCCTACATGATCCTGAACGGCTATCCCGGTGCCATGGAGGCCAACAACGGAACGGAAGCAGCGGGCCGGGATGCTTTCACAGGTGCAACGAACGGCTATGAGCAAACGGTCATAGATCTGTCCTCTTTTGCGGGCCAATCGGTTAAATTCAGGTTCAGGCTGATTTCCGATGCCTATATCCTGTCTGCGGGCTGGTACATTGACGATATCGTGTTCCGGGAAGGTACCACCGTAACCAACCGGGCCGTAGTATACCGGGACGGCGTCGCCACCCTTCGCGGGCAAACGGTCTTTTCCGATGTGGTCGCGGGAAGCAGCACCGTGCTTCATGTCGATGCGGCCGGGGAATACCCCGCCGACGGCGCCGCATGGGCGCAGGCCATCCCTTCCCTGGCTGACGCCCTGGCCTTTGCAGACAGCTACCCGCAAATCGAAGAAATCAGGATCGCTGCCGGCGACTATTACCCGGAGCATGTCGCAGGCAACGGAACGCTTGCCCCACATAAGGCCTTCACGCTCACACGGGGCGGGCTGCAGATAAAAGGGGGGTATCCTGCCGGCGGCGCAGCCGTTCCGAACCCCGATCTGCATGTTTCCCGTCTCTCCGGGGATTTCAATAAAGACCTGGCGGCCGATCCCGGGGACGCCGCGCATGTCCTGGTCATCGCGGGGGCGCAGGCGGACCGGACCCTGCAGCTCTCCGGCATCACGGTGACAGGGGGCTATGCACGGTCGTCCGTTCCGGATATTACGGTAGCGGAACAAAACATCAGCGCTGCCAGCGGGGCCGGCATATACCTTTCCGGCTCCTCCCCGACCCTGGACAACGTGACCGTCAGCAGGAATGAAGCTTCCGTTTCAGGAGGCGGCTTCTTTCTCAGGAATGCGTCGCCGCTCCTGCTCAACACCACCGTCAGCCATAACAAAG
>JBEBSO010000204.1:0-6634 GCA_040394275.1 Telluribacter sp. | reverse complement strand
CTCGTTCCGGTAGGCCACAAAGGTCATGTCCTGAATCTTCAGTGACTCAAATTCGGAAGCGCTGATATCAGAAGGAACCCGTAGCAAATGATGACAATGGCAACAGGCAGGCAGCTGTCGCCTGCAATTGTTTAACAATCCGTTGCCAGCAAATATCGCACAAATTCCAGGAAGTTCAGCTGAAATCTGTGAGTCTTCCCCTCTGCGACATACGCAGCGTGTCCAGCGCCCGGTAAATCAGCTTATAAGCGGCCCCGACCTGGATGTTCATCAGCCTGGCCATTTCCTCGTAGCTGAGGTCCTGGTAATAAAAAAGATGTATGGCCTCCCGCTGTCGATCCGTCAGCACGTCCAGGTCTATTCTTTCGCCGGGCCCATCCTCCTCCGCGCCGTCGTACCCGAAAGCGTCAAAGGCCTCCCACGAATCGACCGGTAATTCCTTCGTGCCGCCCCGGAGCCTGGTAATGGCCGTATTGCGTAGCGCCCTGAGCAGGTAATACCTGACAGAATCCGGGCTGGTGATCCCGGCCTGGTTCTGCCAGAGCTTCACAAAGAGATCCTGGACCACTTCGGCCACAAACTGTTCGTCCCTGCTGAATTTCCCCGCATACGCAGTCAATTCGGCATAATATTTATGATAAAGACGTTCGAAACTGGAAGCATCGCCATTTAAAAAACCGCTCCAAAGCAGCTTATCCTGAGCCATTATTGCCAATCATTAAAATGCAACAGGCAAAGATAATTAATTTAAATTTATTCTAAATAAAAAGAATTGATTTTTATCTGCTTATTTTTTCGCTCAGCCTTCCAGGATCCGCAGCGTCTTAAAGGCCTGCTTCCTGAGCGCTTCGGGTACGGACGCGTCGCGCAGGACCTCCCTGCAGGCCGCCCTGATCTCCTCCGCGCGGAATGAGTTCCCGAACCAGCTCAGCGCCTCCGCCGTCTCTACCCGCAGCTGCAGATCGTCGCCGGCATTCCGCATGATTTTGATTGCGTCGGGCACCGCCTGGTGATAGGCATAGGCCCTCAGGGTCCGGATGTTGAACTTTCTTTCTTTCAAAGGCTTCCCGGTATCGGCGACCGATGCGTAGTCACGCCTGAACCGGAATTCGCTGGCGGCTTCCATCCGGAGCAGCGTCTCCCGGAACGCATCGCGGCCATACAGCCAGGTGGCTTCCGACAGCTGCTTTTCCAGCTCCTCCACGACTGCCTTGTGATCGAAAAAGGCAAGCGAATTCCTGGCGTTGTAGTGCACCCGTTCGGACTGCCTGTCCCGGATCAGCAGCCGCACCAGCGCGGGAAGCAGGTCGCTGCGGCCCGAGCTTCCTATACGACCCGCCGCAATCCTCCGTACCTTTTCGTAGGGATCGTCCACAGCCAGCCTGAGCACCTCGATGTATTCCGGCGTATTGAGACTGCTGAGCAGGTACAGTGCCTGCAAACGTACCACGCCGTAAGGCGAAGCCCGGTACGTCCGCTCCAGGAGACCGGACACATCCTTTACCCGGAGCGATACCAGCTGTTTCAGCGCCAGCGCCTGGACGTCTGCCGCGGGGTGCTTCAGCAGCTTGTGCCAGGCGGCAGCATCCTTTTCCCCCGTAGTCAGCCACCTGTTCAGATCTGTCTCTCCCCCGGCAAATGCATAAGCGGGATCGCCGATCAGGTGACTTTCCAGGTAGGCGACCTGCTTCAGCCAGTGGCCGGCCCTGACGCCCAGCGCCAGCAGGCCGATGCCCTGGTTGGCCCACTGGTCCTGCAGCACCCCGATGGTAGCGGCGTAGGTGACGGCGGTGTTTCCGTCCCCGAAAGTGTAATGCCCCGCGATGTAATCATCCAGGTGAAAGGAGCCGTTGTCGCATGCGTCAAGCAGGACAAATGACGCGTTGGACCTGATAGCGGCCAGATCGGCGGTAACAATATCGGTATTGGCGTCAAACAGCGAGTCGGCTTTCCGCACAGAATCCGCCAGCGCATCCTCCATCCAGGCATAGGGAACGCCCAGACTCTTGTGAAAGCGGCTTTTCACCTCTTCCACGTCCTGCTTCTTATCGCTCGCCACCTGTACCTTGCTGCGCAGGTACCTTTTAATGTTGTCGATGGAAGGACCCGGGTTGCTTGCATAAGGCGTCCCGTTAATCAGCTGGGTCACATCGTCGCCATACGTATGAAATATAGCCAGGTCAAGGCCGGGACGCTGAACTTCCGACAACAGCTGAAATTTCATGTGGGGATCGGTCCTGAAATTGAAAACCTTCACCGTCGCCCCGGAACGGTACAAACCGGGGATCTGCTCCTTCAGGGCGAGCTGCTCTCCCGACCATGCGTTGTGCGATTCGGAATGATAGCCATAGCCGGCATAGATCATCGCCTGATCGAGCGGGTTGGACTGCAAATGAAAGCCGGAGGCCTTTTTCAGAAAGGCCTTTACCTGGTCATATTTATTTTTGCCTGCCACCAGCGGGGGCTTAATCCGGGCCGTATAGATGTCCATCCTGATGTATTGCGGAGATTCGGCCGACAGGCTGTAGTAAAAATATTCCCTCCGGGCCGAATCCTGGCGGATGAAGTCGAATTTGAGGTCAAAATCATCGTAAAAACGGTCGGAAGGTACGGAGGAGCGCTTCCAGTCGATGCGCTGGTCCATTTTGAAGGTAGAAGTCAGGTGCTGTGCATCCCGGATCATCGGTACGGGAATGTCACCGACCAGCACAGCGCCTTCGAGCCGGGGCTTCAAGCCGTAGAGCTTTTTCAAAACATCCCTGATCTGTTCGGGTCTTTCCCAGTTGTCCGAAACGATATAGGCGGCAAGGCCGCGCGCCTCCAGCGAGCTGCGGTAGGCCAGTACCTCCTCCCGGGCCCGGGCATAGGTATCCTTGTCAATCACAATGGCAAATGAGGTGCCGTGCGCTTTCGAAAGGGGTGGTTCGATCGTTTGCGCTCCCGGCGAAAACGGAGCCAGCCAGAGTACGGCCTTTACCCAGGCTTTAGAAAATAAGTGCTTTGCGTTCATTTTATCGGATTTTCAAAGTCAGTGTTTATGTCCCATGTCAGGCGGGTTAATCATGATGTGGGCTTTGTGCGTGCCCGCGTCCATCAGCCAGGGCATCCCCGGCAGATCCGGCTTGGTAGGAAGCCCCGTACTTTCGCCCGTCGCATAGGGAATGTACACCACGTACCGCCGGAGCGCATCCTTTACCTCGCCGGTGACAGTGTCATATTCCTCTTCAGCCCCCCCAGTATGCGTAGAGCACTGTCGGCGTCAGCGGCATTTTCAGTTTGCCCGATTTGATTTCCGCCCCGCGGGTATCCATCTTCTGCTTAAAATTCTTCCCCTCGGCACTCAGCTCCCTTCCGCGGGCCATAAACGGCTCCAGCTGGTTGAAATAGCAGGACACCGAAATTCCTTTGTACCGGGGATTGTCTGCCAGGCAGACCAGGTTGTTCTTCCCTTCCCGCAGCACCACGAATTCACCCTTCTGGTCGTACCCGTACACCTTTGCACTGTCTCTTTTATCCGGCGGAGCCGCCAAAACGGCCGTCCTGATCTGGAGTTCCGAAGGATAAATCTTCTGCTGTGCGGTCGCCTGCACCGCTGCCGCCAGACATACGGCGACGTGTAAATACAATCTGCAATTCATCTTAAAAGCTGGTAAATGGTTTGATATAGATAATACGTATGTTCCTTCCATCGCCCTGATTCCTCTTTCATCCGACCTGTTACGCACAGCATATCCCCGCTAGTAAAAAATCCCGAACGACACCTGCATCCAGCTCCTGGAAGCATTTTCCCGCCCGGCTTCCCGTCGCCAGAAGCCCTGCACGAACATCCCGGTGCCCGACACATAAAACTGTGTACCGGCGCGGGCCCCGGGGAAGAAGCCGTACCGCAAAGACGCCTTCAGGGTGGCCAGGTCTGCGCCCAGCCAGGCATGATCCGGGTAGAGCAGCTCCCTGGCAGCCCTGGCGTTGGTACCCCGCGGCACATAGACCAGCCCGTCTTCCATATTTGCCCTGTAAAGCCCCGAAAAGAACACCCGCAGCGTCCTGTGCCCGCGGTCTGCCAGCAGTTTTTCGGCCTGCGCTTCCGCCTCCGCCGAAGTGACCTGCTGATCGGATACCTGGTTGTACAGGTACCGGTTGTGCTCCTTCGTGATTCCGGCCGATAGCGCCCATTTCCAGCTGACGGACCGCTGGTCAGGCGTATAGCCCGACCGGTTATACCCGATACGGGCATTTTCGAATTCCGACCTGTAGAAAATCCCTTCGAAGGTCGTCACCCATGAGGCGCTGGCCGGATCGTAGACCTGGTGATATTCCCGCCCGGTACCTTTCCTCTGCAGCGCTTCCAGCCGCAGCTCACCATATCCCGCAGGCCGGTCCTGCCGCCAGATGGCCGACAGGCTCCATACATGCCGCTTAAACTGGCCGCCCAGTGTCGGCCGCGTGATCCCGTCGCGGGTATCCTCCAGATAGTAGCCGAAATTTACGGACGACATCAGCGTCGCATCCGGGAATTTCTTCTCAAACTGCCATCCGCCGGAAAGATCCCTTCCCGAATAGGTCCTGTTAACCGATAGTGAAAAAATGGTCGGTGCGTCGTGTATGGAAAGTCCTTTCAGCCGGTATTGCCGCTGGGCAGTGGCCAGCCTGTTTTCCATCTCCGCCTCCTCCCGGAAAAAACCGGCGCCAAAGCTGAGCCCGGTCCGGATACCCGGACCGGGGCTCCAGATCACGCCGGGACGCAGCTTCAGGTGCCTCGCATAATTGAGCGGCCGCGGATCGTTTTGCCTCGCGCCCGTCTCCACTTCGTATTCCACTGCCCAACCCAGGGAAAGCCTGCTGCTGAAAAGAGGGTTGGTCGCCAGCGCAGCGGACAAGCCGAAAACCTGCTTCTTCCAGTCTCCCCCGAGCGAATCAGCCAGCACGTAAGGCGTTCCCCGGTAGGGATCCAGGAGGTCCGACCACCGGATGTCCTTTTCCCACTTCTGCCTGAAGCGAAAGCCGCCGTAAAACGATAGCTTCCGGATGGTCCGGATACGTTCCGCATCCAGCGCCGCTACCTGCGCGGCCGCCGGCTGCTGCGGGCGACGGAAAGAACCCGATTCCGCCTGCCCGGAAACCGACGCGGCAGCCATGGACCACGTCGTATCCAGTCCCAGCCCGGCGCTGTTTTCGCTGCGCAGCCACAGGGCCCGGGCATACGTCAGCGCCCACCTGCCCGCTTTGTCGGCGGACAGGGAATCGGAAGGAACAAACAGCGCCGCCTGTACATCCGTCCCGCCTGTCCCCAGGCAAATCCAGGTATA
The DNA here is from genome assembly GCA_040394275.1 of Telluribacter sp. Taxonomy (GTDB): domain Bacteria; phylum Bacteroidota; class Bacteroidia; order Cytophagales; family Spirosomataceae; genus JBEBSO01. Next base: position 1,328 of record JBEBSO010000204.1, on the reverse strand, counting down.
TAAGATAATCCTTCGCACGATTTCTGACTCGCTTCGTCCGTCGCCGGCCGTTTTCCTTACCAGGCTTTGGGAGTAGGCGTCTTAAGCACCTCGAAGTCCTGCGTGCTGTTATTGGTGTCCTGTAATATCCGCCGGCCGTTCAGGGTAGTTTTTACCTTTCTCCTTACCGATTCCTTTACGTAGCTTCCGGAACAAAAAGTAAATCCTGCATCCAGTGCCGCCGGAAGTCTTTTGAAAGCCGAAGCGTTCTCATTGGAAACAGCGTCGACCGCATCGATCACATGGGCCACCGGCAGCTGCGGGTACGTCCTGGTGGAAGTGCTTCCGGGCTCAGTGAAACGTGGCAGGCTGGCCGGGTCGGGATGCCTGAATATGGCAATGCTCGGTCCGAAAACGGTAGTCAGCCAGTCAAACATGGTAGGCGTCGCGACGTAGACCTGGATCATATTGGGAACTGCGGGGTTGTCCGTATCCCGGCCGCTCGTTTCGTAATAGGTCTCGAAATCCCCGACGGGCGTCCCCAGGTTCACGGGCGATTCGGGGTTCCCCGCCGGATCCGTTTTGTGGTTCATGGCTGTTTCAGCAATGATGATAGACTTGCCCGGAGCAATGGGATAGGTTTTGCCGGTCCCCGGCACCATCCATATGTTGATGAAATAAATATGCCCGGCGTCACTGAGAAAACCGCTCGGCTTGGAAGATGCCGATAAATAGGGATTCCCGACGACGTCGCCGATGCAAAGGCTGTCGGCGTACAAGGTATCGGTGGAATTGTTATAAATCTCGTAAAACTGGTCATAATAATAGAAGCTGGGAGAGCCGGAATAATAGATCTCCTTCAGGACAAGACCCCCTACCGGCGATCCTTTGAGCCGAATCTCCACATTGCCCCCGTCAGGACTCAGCACGTAATTGCTTACCGAAGCATTCAGGAAAACCTCGCTTTCGATCCCCGTCTGGGCGAGCCCTTCCGATGCCGACAAATCACGTGATACCGCAATCTGGTAGGTACCCGGAATCAGCGTACCGAAGGTCGCCACACCGGAGGCGTTGGTCGTCACCTTTTCGGTCACGTTGGTAACCGTGTTGGTGACTGTAACGGCAGCCCCTGCCGCCAGCTGGTCCTTGTAGCTTTCCGGGTAGGATACGGTGACCGTAAACCCGACCGGCTTCACCTCGCCATTTTCCTTGCATGCCATCCACGCACTCCCCAACCAGCAAATCAGAAACACAAAAAACACTTTCTTTTTCATCTGTTTATTTTTAGTTTGAATTATTAAGACCAGATGGAATTGATCTGTAGATTTTCCTATAATTTATTATGGACA
>JBEBSO010000203.1:0-6661 GCA_040394275.1 Telluribacter sp. | reverse complement strand
AATTTCATTCAGATAATTAACTTTTTTATGACAAAGCATGAATTCGACCGGCTGTCCGAGAAATACAGGGCCGGTCAGTGTTCACCCGGGGAGGTCGTCCTGCTCGAACAATGGGCGGAGCTGCACCTGCGCCTGCAGGATGTGCCGGACACGGGAGAGCCTGATATGCTGAAAAGAGAGGAGCTGCTCTGGAACAGGATATTGGAAACTGCCGGACTGCGGCAGGGAAGACGGAAAAAGTTTCCCTGGCTGAGGATTGCCTCCGGGATTGCTGCCGGGTTTCTGCTCGTCCTGCTGACCTGGAGGTTGTTTCAGGGACCGGCGGCGGGCGGTACCGGGCCGGCGGCGATCGTGGGTGTCGAAACAAAAAATACCGGCAATTTCCAGCAGGTCGTCTACCTGTCGGACGGCAGCACCGTGCTGCTGGAGCCGGGTGCGAGCGTAGTGGCGGAGGAGAACTACGGCCGGAAGACAAGGAAGGTGCGCCTGGAGGGGGAGGCCTTTTTCGACATCAGGAGCAACCCGGAAATGCCATTCCTGGTTTTTACGGGGGATCTCGTGACGGAAGTCCTCGGTACCAGCTTCCGGATCAGGCCGAGGGCGCAGCAGAAAACCATCGAGGTATCGGTGGTGACCGGGAAAGTGTCCGTCTACTCGGGCGCCTCCGGGAGCCAGCGAAAGAAAGACGGGGTGATCATCACGCCCAACCAGAAGGTTGTCTATGATACCGAATTGAAAACGATCCGGCAGGGCCTGGTGGATCTGCCGCGGGTGGTGGTGCCGGAGCAGCAGAAGCTGGGCTTTTCCTTCGACGAAATACCTGTTGACAGTGTACTGGTGCTGATGCGCAAACGCTACGGCGTCGATATCGTGGTGGGCAACAAAGCCATCAACTCCTGCGCGTTCACCGGCGACCTGGGCGGCCTCGACCTGTACCGGCAGCTGGATTTTATCTGTGAGGTCATTGATGCGGAATACGAAATCAGGGGCTCCACGGTCTTTATCACCGGCAACGGCTGTCATCGCGGGCACTAGCATTTTCCTTTATAAACCAAACCGACAAGTCCTATGACAAGATTTACCTGATCAACCGGCAAAAAATAACGCCGGTAATGCATCCAACATACCGGCGTATATGCACCTGCTCAAACGTCCAATCTGAGTCCCGTTTATCCAAAACGGCGGTACATTTTCTGTTTTAGAGTCAGTTTACCCTTAAAACAAGACTAAATTATGAACAAACTTTTAACAATCCCATCCTGGGCTTGGAAAACTATGAAATTATCTTTCCTTCAGTTTTTCCTGCTTACCGCGTTCTGCGGTATTTCCTATGGGTACGAAACCCGGGGGCAAAACGTGCTGGAGAAGACCATTACCCTGTCGGCGGAGGGGCTTCGGCTCAAAAAAGTGCTCACGCTTATAGAAGGCCGTTCCGGGGTACGTTTTATCTATAGTTCGAGCACCATTGATATAAACAACAAGGTGAATATCAATGTAACGAACAAGAAGCTGGACCTGGTGCTCAATGACCTGCTTAACCCGCTTTCGGTCGATTATTCGGTGGTGGATAACAGGATACTGCTGAAAAAGAATCCCTTACCGGAGAAAAGCAATTTTATAAACGAGAACCACCCGGTCATCGAGGCGGATCTCCAGGTGGATAAAACGGTGCGGGGGAGAGTGCGGGATGAAAAAGGGGAAGGACTGGCGGGCGTGAGCATACTGGTAAAGGGGACGCAGCAGGGAACGGTGTCCGACGGTACGGGCGCTTATTCCCTGTCGGTGCCCGACGACAATGCCACCCTCGTGTTTTCATTTGTCGGGTATACCAGCCAGGAGATAGTGGTAGGCAACCGCTCCGCGATCGACATTTCCCTGAAAGTGGATGAAAAGGGCCTCGAGGAAGTCGTTGTCGTGGGCTATAGCACGCAGAAAAGGGTAAACCTGACGGGTTCCGTTGCCACGGTAACCAGCCAGGAGCTGGAGAAAAGGACGGTCACAAAAGCTTCCCTTGCGCTTCAGGGCCAGATGAGCGGTATCTCGGTGAGGCAAACTTCGGGTAACCCCGGCGCGAATTCGGCTTCCCTCGTGATCAGGGGGCAGGGAACTTTCAGCAGCGCGGGCTACAGCCCGCTGGTGCTGGTGGACGGCATCGAATCTTCCATCGACAACGTGGACCCGAGCGATATTGAAAGCGTATCCATTCTGAAAGATGCCGCTTCTTCGGCCATTTTTGGCTCCAAAGCGGCGAACGGTGTCATCCTGGTGGAAACCAAGAAAGGCGTCTCCGGGAAGCCGGTATTCAATTACAATATGTATGTCGGGAAGGCCAGCCCGACAATGATACCCGAAATGGTCAACTCCTGGGAGTATGCGCAGGCAGTGAATGAAAACTTTATTTATGCCGGGCAGCCCGTAAGATACACCGATGCGGATATCCAGAAATTCAAAGACGGCAACGATCCCAATTATCCGAACTTCGACCATATCGGTTATCTGTTCGGATCGGGAAGCGGTTTGGAATCCAAACATGACATTTCGATGCGCGGCGGTACAGAACAGATGCAGTACAGCTTCTCGACCGGGTTTTACCGTCAGAACGGGATCATCATGAAAAACAATGCAGACCGGTACAATGTCAGGTTAAACCTCGACAGCAAGCTGCATGAAAGGCTGAAGCTGAGCGTCCGGTTATCGGCGATCAAGACCAGGAGCACCGAGCCGTCGTCTCCGTATAGTACGGACGGCAATGGCGGCGGTGTGGGTGGAATTGTGTCCGGCGCGATGAGGAACGCCAACCTGCTGCCCGGGCCTACGCCTGATGGTTATTACAGCCGCAACGAAACCCTTCACCCGGAGGCGGATTTAAACAGCGCTTCCTTCCGGAAGAACGCAGGAACAAACCTCTACGGGAACGCCAGCCTTATCTGGAATATCACAAGGGATTTGAAAATTACCGGCCAGGTCGGCTATACCCAAAACAACACCGACTACAAGGCCTTTATTGCCCGCTATCCGATTACACCCACGTACGGAATCACGCTGAACAGCTTAAATGTGACCTGGGGACAAAGCACGGGCCTGACACTCCAGTCCATTGCCGAGTACAACAAAACCATCAGAAACCACACCATCGGCGTGCTGGCGGGTATACAGGGCCAGCAATTTGAAAGTAAGTCCGTCGGGGCTTTCCGGGATGATTTTCCCAATAACAGCATTTATGAAATCGATGCCGGGGCTACCATCCGCGGCCGTCAGAACGGGAGCGCTTCCCGCAATACGCTGGCTTCCTACTTCGGCCGGGTGAACTACAATTTCAGGGAAAAATATCTCCTGGAGGCCAATTTCAGGTACGACGGATCCTCACGTTTCCCGCAGGACAGGAGATGGGGCCTGTTCCCTTCTTTTTCGGCCGGGTGGCGTTTGTCGCAGGAGGAGTTTTTCCGGGATGCGGTATCCTGGATGTCGGATGTGAAGATCCGCGCTTCCTGGGGCAGGCTGGGCAACCAGTCCATCGGGAACTATCCCTACCAGTACCTGGTCACACTGGGCCAGAATTATCCCTTCGGGGGAGAATTGTCTGCCGGCGGAGCCGTGACCAACGTTTCCAACAGGAACATCACCTGGGAGTCAACGGAGATTACCGACATTGGTATTGACCTGGCCCTGCTGAAAAACCGCATCAGCTTTTCTGCCGACTACTTCGTGAAAAATACGTCGGATATCCTCTACAACGTTTCTGTTTCCCGGATGCTGGGTGCGACGCCTTCGCCTACCAATGCCGGCGCGGTACAGAACAAAGGCTGGGATTTTAACCTGGGGTACAGGAATACAGCCGGGTCATTTTATTACGGCGTGTCGGCCGTGCTTTCGCTGGTCAAAAACAAAGTGACCAAGCTGGCTACGCTGGAACGCGACATCAATGCCGGTTTGTTCGTCGGGTACCCGATAGGCAGCGCGTACGGGTTCCTGAGCGACGGGCTGTTTGTGACGGATGCGGAGGTAACCGAGGGGCCCACACAGCCCTTTGCCTTCCTGGCCAGCGCGGGCGGTATCAAATTTAAAGACATAAGCGGCCCGCAGGGCACGCCCGACGGTGTGGTCAATGCAACGTATGACCGGACAATCATCGGTACGCCTCTTCCCACTTCTACATATGGTATCACCTTGAACGGGGGATACAAGAACCTGGATGTGAGCTTTCTCTTCCAGGGTGAGGGTGGAAGAAGAGACATGATCGGCCTCGGCCAGTTCTTCTTCCCGCTGGAGAACAACGGGAACGTACAGAGAGAAGCGTTCGAAAACCGCTGGACGAGAGAGAATCCCGATCCGAACGCCTCCTATCCGAAAATGTCGATTATTTCGTCGGGATTTTATAATACCAACAAGGTTGACTTCTGATATAGAAATGCCACGTTCATCAGGTTAAAAAATGCGCAGGTAGGGTATACGCTGCCGGGCGCATGGGTGAAAAAGACGTTCCTGGACAACGTACGTGTGTATGTAAGCGGTGAAAACCTGTTTACGCTCACCGGGTACTATAAAGGCTGGGATCCTGAGATGCAGGCGGGAGGCGCGGCATGGTTTTACCCGCTTTCCAGGCTGTATGTTGCCGGTGTAAATGTTAGGTTCTAAAAGAAAAATGACGAGCATGAAAACGTTTAAAAATAGATTCTCTCTCACCGTGCTGTCGGTAATCATGGTGTTTGTCTTACCGGGCTGCAGCGATGAATGGCTGGACGAACAGCCCCTGACACAGTTGTCGGAATCCTCCTTCTGGGCTTCGGAGGGCGACGCAAAACTGGCCCTGACCGGCGTCTACAACGGCAGCACCATCGGGCTCAACAGCTATAACAATGAATTCCTGATCCTGGCCAGCCATACCGATGACTCGGGGTACAAGGCCGGGGCCAAAGGCGTGATCTACAGCGGGTACCTTGTCCCAGGAGATGACCAGGTGGTCAACTCGATCTGGCAGCGGGCCTACCGCACGATTTTCAAGGCCAATTATTTTCTTGAGAACATCGACAAGGTAAATATGGATGCGGCGAGAAAGGCACAGTTTATCGCCGAAGTCAGGTTCCTACGTGCCTACGAGTATTTCTATATGTCCATGCTGTACGGGGGAGTTCCGCTGATCACGAAGGTACTGACTATCCCGGAAGCGAATGACCAGGCCCGCAATACACAGCAGGAGATCGTGGATTTCAGTATTGAGGAGCTGACCGCCGCCGCCGCCGATCTGCCCGCCACCCGCCCGGCAAATGAGAAAGGGAGGATCCTGAAATCGGCGGCGCTTGCCGTGAAAGGAAGGCTTCTGATGATCCATAAGAAATGGCCGGAAGCGGCTGCCGCCTACAAGTCTGCGATCGATCTGAATGCGCATGCCATCGATCCCCGTTTTAAGGCGCTTTTTGAAGAAGCAGGGGAGAGCAGCAGCGAGATTGTATTGTCTGCCAACCTCATTGCCGGTTTGTACGGGAACCCCCAGAACCAGCAAAACTATCACCCGGATTTTTACGGCGGCTACCAGGAAGACAATGCTTTTCAGGGATTGATAGATGCGTTTCTGATGAAAGACGGGCTGCCCATCGAGGAATCGCCGCTGTACAACCCGGCCAAGCCATTCGAAAACCGGGATCCCCGGCTTTATGCGACCGTTTTTTTGCCCGTATACCACGTTCAGGGGGAAATTGTACATCGCGCACCCGGATTTGCCGGAAAGCGGGAACGGCGCGACCCTGATAGGCATGACGGGATACGGCTGGAAAAAGTATGTCACCGAAAACTACACGGGCAACCAGGGATCTTCGGGTGACGACATCATCCACATCCGCTATGCCGAGATACTTTTGAGCTACCTGGAGTCGATGCTGGAAAGCGGGCAGCCCATTACGCAGGCGCTGCTCGACATGACCATCAACAAGGTAAGAGGCAGGGACGAGGTGAAGATGCCCGCGGTAACCGAGACGGATCCTGCCAGGCTCCGGGAGATTGTCAGAAGGGAAAGAAGGGTGGAATTTGCCCTGGAGCGCCTCATCCGCTACATGGATATCAGGAGATGGGGAATTTTCATGGAAGTGATGAATACCAAATTTTACGGCATGAAGCTGACAGACGATCCGGATAACTATACCAAGCGCTTGGTGGAGAAAACCGGGAAGTACCGGGGACACTATATCCCCATCGACAAGACGGGAAGCATCACGCCCGAAATGGCCCTGCTGCCCATCCCGCTTTATGAAAGGAACATCAACCCGAAGCTGGAGCAGAACCCGGGCTACAATTGATTTTCCTGTATGACCAAGCCTTGTACCGGGCCGGGGAGACGCCCGGGTCCGGTACGGGCGCCGGTCGGTGTATTGGACCACTAAAACCGTTTTCATGAAGTCAATCATCAGAATGCACGGCCTTATGGCGATCCTCCTGGCAGCAGGCTGCCCCGGGGGAGTGGCGGCGCAAACCTCTCCAAAGACACTGGACCTGGGAAACGGTGTTTCCCTGGAGGTCATGTATATACCTCCCGGCCCGTTCAAAATGGGCAGTACGCCGGCAGAAAAGGCGTGGGCCACCGGCATAGAAGGCGGGGCTACGCCAGGTACCGAGCGGGAGTCCTACGAGGGTACGCAGCCGCGGCAGATGAGTGTGAAGACCGGGTTCT
>JBEBSO010000202.1:0-6676 GCA_040394275.1 Telluribacter sp. | reverse complement strand
ATGAGGACCTGTATGATTTCGGGCTGCAGTCGTACAGGCTTCGGAACAATGTAAAAGACCAGGCCACCCTGTTCGGAGGGGAAAAGGTAAAGAGCCGGTTTTACGCCGGGCTGGAAGCATTCGGCCATTTTAACACCATCACGACAGACGAGAGCTACGGCGGGCTGGTCGTGCTAAAGGACGGCGCGGGATTTGGGATGGGCGTATCGGCTGGGATGGTGCTGCGCGAGGGCTGGGCCCTGGAAATGGGTTACACCAGGTCGGAGATCAGGCATGCCTGGAAGCTGGATTTTTCCAATTCACCCTATGACGGCAATTACAGCCGGTTTGTAAACGGGGGAGTATTCCGGGTAAAGCGAAAGCTGATATTCGGACAGCAGGACGTCAGGTCGTCGGCGCTCTGGGTGGGGGGCGGCGTCGTGGTCAATCCCCTGCGGTCCCGGAAAATCAACGGAAATGAATTTATTATCTACAGCGGATCGGGAGCGGCCAGGGATACGATGCTCATGTCCTACGAAGCAGCCGTCATGGGGAAAACCGTTTTTTCGGCGGAGCTCTCGTTCGAATACATCTTTGCAGTGAGCCCCGCATTGGATGTCTCTCTTTTTGTCCGCCCCAGGTGGGGAGCCGGGACGATGATCACTACCGATTTTGAAGTGCACGAATTCCGGAAAACCGATATTATGCCTGCCCGGATTGCCAGTTCCGGCGCGGGGTTTGTTTTCGGGATCTCGTTCCGGATTGTAGAGGGCATCCGCTATGCTACGGGCGGGCGCGGCGACTATTTCGGCTACAGGTAGCGGCGGCATATTATCTTTATTATCCGGCGTTTGAAATGCTGAATAAATGGCCGTATTTTGTGGCTGGTACAATATTCAGGCGATAGGGTACGTCCTTCTAATATATATCAATTAACACAATGATGTTTGATCAACACACCACCGGTTCTGTTACAGGAGGCGAAAGAAAGGGGCGGTTGCAGTCTTTCCTGTCTATCTTCGGGGACAGGGGAGGTGATCCGGACGGGGGAGATTCCCAATTACCCAAATCGGCAGACAAAACCAATTCGCTCGTAGCGCAGAGCAACCTGATCAGCCGGGACCTGAGCTGGCTGAAGTTTAATGAGCGTGTGCTGGACCTGGCTAAGGATCCCCGGCGAAACCTGTTTGACCGGCTTAAATTTCTGGCCATTACCTCTTCCAACCTGGACGAGTTTTTTACGATAAGGGTAGGAAGCCTGTACAATTACCTGGACTATAACAAAGAACGTGTAGATTATTCGGGACTGAGAGAGATTCCGTTCAGGAAGTTGCTCTTCAATTCGGCCCAGGAATTCGTGCGTGCGCAAAACGAATGCTACAGCGCATTGCTGGTCCCGTTGTTCGGGGAGCACAAGTTCAAAATCGCAGCATATGACGAGCTGACTGAGAAGGAGGAAAAGAGGGTTTCGGAGTATTTTGACCGGACCGTGTACCCGATGCTGACGCCCATGCTGTATGATTATACGCATTCCTTCCCGGTATTGGTGGCCAAGGTGCTGATACTCGGTGTGCTGACGCGGGCGGCGGGCAACGACCCGGAGCAGGACGACAAGCTGTCGTTTGTGCAGCTGCCCCCCAATCTGCCCAGGTTTTATATCCTGGAGCGGGAAAATGAAATTTTATTTCTCCCCCTGGAGGTCATTGTCCGGAAGCACATCAGGAAGCTGTACCGCAATGTCGAAATCACCTCCGCCAACCTGTTCCGGATCATGCGGAACGAAGATTTTTCATTGGACGAAAGCGACGATATCGAAACCAGCCTGGTGGAGGAGATCAAGCAGAAGATTAAAAACAGGCGGCTGGGCCGGGTGGTGAAGCTGGAACTGGAATCGAATGTCACCCGTGAATTTGTCAGCCTGCTGAAAAAGCGTTGGGAAATAGACGACTATAATCTTTTCTATAACGACGGATTCATTGACTATACCGGCTTATGGCAGATCATCCGGCACCCGGAGTTCAAAGACCAGGTTCCGCCGGTGCCTGCGTCCGTTCCGCCGATCGGCCTGCAGCGGGAGCGGGTATCCGATATATTTGAGGCGATCAAGGAGCGGGACATCCTGCTGCACCATCCCTACAACAATTTTGAGCCGGTCCTGAAGCTGCTGGAACAGGCTGCCGAAGACCCGAAGGTGCTGTCCATCAAGCTCACCATTTACCGCACGGCGAAGAATTCGAGGGTGACACAGGCATTGCTGAGGGCTGCGGAGAACGGCAAGCACGTAGCGGCCCTGTTTGAGGTAAAAGCCCGTTTCGATGAAGAAAACAATATCCGCGAGGCGCAGCGTCTGCAGAAAGCAGGCTGTTTTGTGATCTACGGGATCGGGCTGCTGAAAACCCATACCAAGCTCCTGCTTATCGTAAGAAACGAGGAGGAGAAGGTGGTCAGGTATGCCCACCTGTCCAGCGGCAACTACAACGAGGATACAGCCCGTCTCTATACGGACACCGGCCTGCTTACGACAAACGAAGCGTATACACATGACATCTCGGAGTTTTTCAATGTCATCACCGGTCACTCGCTGCCGGGCACGTATACAAACCTGATCACTGCGCCGCGCGACATGCGGAAAAAGCTGATCGGGTTGATTTCGCAGGAAGCTGTAAATGCCGTTCAGGGCAAGCCGGCGGGAATATGCATTAAGATCAACTCGCTCGAGGACCGGGAGGTCATCGAGGAGCTTTACCGTGCCTCGCAGGCCGGTGTGCCTACCCGGCTGATTGTGAGAGGGATATGCTGCCTTCGGCCCGGCCGGAAGGGATTGAGTGAAAACATCACCGTGCGGTCGATCGTGGGCAATTTCCTGGAACATTCGAGACTGTTTTATTTTCACAATGACGGAGAGCCGCTCGTTTACGGGGGGTCGGCAGACGTTATGGTGCGAAGCTTCGACCGCCGGATCGAATCCCTGTTTGCCTTTGTAGACAAAGCGGTGCGGCAGGAGGCGATATGTATCCTGGATTACAACCTGCGGGACAATGTCAACGCCTATGAGCTGCAGGAGGAAGGGGCATATACAAAATGCTACCCGGCTGAAGGTGAGGAGCCCTTCAACATACACGAGCGTTTTTTCAGGCTTACACCCGCGGAAATCAACGAGGCCTGCCTGTTCAGCGGTACCGGAGGTGAGGCGGAAGGCGAGGCTGGTGCCCCGGCCCCGGCCGGGGAGGTGGCCGGCAGTGCGGACCCGGTCTGACGCCTGCAAGGTGATAATGTGGGCTAAAATGTATACATTAGCGCCCGCAATCGAACGGATACACCCTGAATGGAACGGTACACCGGACTGCTCGGAATAGTGCTGATACTTGGCCTGGCCTATGTTTTGTCCAACAACAGGAAGGCCATCAATTACCGTACGGTCGGTGCGGGCCTGCTGCTGCAGTTCGGCCTGGCACTTTTTGTGCTCCGGACAAAGGCGGGATATACCTTGTTTGAGTGGCTGGGAGAAAAGATTCAGCAGCTCCTTTCTTTTTCGGAAAAGGGAGCTGATTTTGTCTTCGGCCCGCTGGTAAGCAGGGAGATCATGACGCAGGTTTTCGGGAAAGGGAATGATTTTGTCTTTTTTTTCAGGGTCATCCCGACGATTATTTTTGTAGTCGTACTGGTGAACCTGCTTTACCATATAGGGCTCATGCAGCGGGTGGTTTCGTTGTTTGCGCGCGTAGTGTACAGGCTGATGGGTGTGAGCGGCGCCGAGGCGCTCTCCAATGTGGCCAGCACGTTTGTAGGCCAGGTGGAAGCGCAGATTATGATCAAGCCCTACCTGAATGGCATGACGAAGTCGGAATTGCTCGCGTCCATGAGCGGAAGCTTCGCCTGCATTGCGGGAGGTGTCATGGCCGTATACATTTCCCTGGGTGTGCCTGCTCCGTATCTCATCGCCGCCAGCGTGATGGCGGCGCCGGGGGCGCTCGTGATTTCGAAGATCGTCTACCCGGAGACGGAGGTATCGGAAACCAGGAAGCTGGTCCGGCTTGAGATCAGGAAAACCCACGCCAATGTGCTGGATGCCATAGCTGCCGGGGCGGGTGAAGGGCTTAAGGTAGGGCTCAATATCGTGGCGATGCTGATCGGGTTCATTGCCCTGGTTGCGTTGCTGGATTATCTGCTGTCGGGTATCGGCCACTTGTTTGCCATGGGGGAGCTCAGCTTCAACTTTATACTGGGCAAGCTTTTCGCGGTATTTGCATGGGCGATGGGTGTACCGCCGGCCCAGGTGGAACTGGCCGGTTCGCTGATGGGGACGAAGATGGTGATCAATGAGTTTGTCGCCTATCTTGACCTGGTTAAGGTAAAGGACCAGATGGATAGCAAGACGTTGACCATCACCAGCTTTGCGCTTTGCGGGTTTGCCAATTTCAGTTCCATTGCCATCCAGGTGGGCGGAATAGGAGAACTGGCACCCGGCCGCAGGGCAGACCTCGCCCGGTTGGGATTCAGGGCGCTGATATGCGGCACCCTCGCGTCCTATCTTTCGGCCACCATGGCAGGCCTGCTCGTCTGATCCGGGTTGGCTGCGGCTTCCGGGTCGTTTTTTTTGTACTTAGTTAAATATCCACATATAAACATGTCCGTACAAGTTTTGAAATGGGCTCTCTCCCGGGCTTTTTTTGGAAAAAGATCCTGTTTTTTACGCTTGACAATAGTCTTTGGGGTAGTTGCGGCAATCGGGGGTTCTGCCTCCGGAGCTTCAGGAGTATTTGCTCCTGATACGGTGATCCCCGTCAGGAGAGCAGTTTTGTTGCCCGGGAAGCCGGGCCCGGCCGGCAGGATATTCGGGAGGCGGCCGGCAGACCTCCGCTACGTGGCGATCGGAGGGGCACTTTCTGCCGGTATGCGCAGCGGAGGTGTATACCGGGAAGCGCAGCTGACCTCGTTTGCCGGCTTGCTTGCCGCCCAATTGGGCGTTACGTTCCGGCAACCGCTTTTTGACCAGGAGTGGGGTAACGGGTCGGGTTATAAGCTCGCTTTCCGTACCGGGGACGGTAGGGTAAGACACCGGCATGTTACCAATCAGCTTGGTATCGAGAAAGGCGGGTGGCACCACCTGAAACCTTACAGCGGGGAAATCGACAATTTTTCTTTTCCCTATCTGAGCAAAAATCTCGGCAGCCTGTCTCACAGCCACGATGAAACCCGCCGATTTGTCAACCGCATCACGGGAGCGCAGCGCTATGCGGGGGAAAGCTCGTTGTTCTCCTGGCTGAAAAAGCAGCAGCAGTGTGATTTTTTTACGTTTGAAATAGGTATGGACGACCTGGTATCCAGTGTGATGAAAGGAGGAAAGGGGGGGATTTTCGCGATCGATCCGCTCCGGATCGATCGCTCTGACGAGGTCCGGCTGATCAGGAATTTTGCTGCGTTGAAAGCGCGGGGCGTACTGGCTACGGTGCCGGACGTGATCAATTTTCCTTATTTCCGGCAAGTCACCGGCGAAATGATCCGGGACCTGGACGCCAGGCTTTGGGTCCACCGCTCCACTTCCCGGGAGCCGGTAGCTTTCGATCCTGCAATTGATATTCTCCTGCCGGGCTTCCGTGTGCAGCAGATCCTGGACGGAACGTTGAAGGGAGACGTGGTGCTGAAGGACGAAGAGGTCCTTTCCCGGGATCCCTACGACGACGAATGGAGCTATGTGAGCCCGGCGCTTTTCAACCAGTGGAAAATCCGGCGTACGGCTGCCGAGCTGGATTACCCGGTGGCCGACCTTCACCGGCTGTACGAAGAAGTCCTGGCGGGCCGCCTGGTCACGGCCGACGGCGTCAAAGTTGATCCCCGCTGGCCGGAAGGCAACTTCTTTTCCGCCGACGGCATTACCCCGACCGCCTTCGGTCATGCGGTGATTGCCAACGAGTTTATACGGGTCCTGAACAATCATTATAAATTATCCGTTCCATTCCTCATCACCCGGGATTTCCTTTAGCCATGAATTCAATCATTGCCCTCCTGAAACCTGTTTGTATCGTCTTTTTCCTGTTGTCGGCAGGTAGCCTGACAGGCCAGTCGCTTGAAATCAGCCTTCCGCTCGACCGCTCCGTGCTGCAGCGGAACTCCGCAGGCACGGCTACGGTGATCCTGGCCGGCCAGGTGTCGGATGCCAGCGCAATCCGTCTGGCCTACGGGGTAGAAAGGCTCCACGCGGTGACCGGCGCCGATGAGTCGGTACAAATTGCCGAAACATCGATGCTCACACCTTCCAACGGGTTGTTCCGGATCGTGCTGGAGCTCCCGACGGGTTGGTACCGGCTGAAAGTAAAGGGGATCGATGTCAGCAACCAGGAGATACCCGGCGCGAGCGCCGAAGTAAAAGCCGGAGTGGGCGAGGTAATTTTCGGGGCCGGCCAGTCCAACCTGCAGGGCGCCGAGCTGAACAACTATGGAGGTCCCCCGTCACTGCCGGAGTATGACGCGCTGAATGCCGTCAACCAGGATTGCTGGTGTAAGGGGATTTTCCCGTTCCCGGTTTTTTCCAGGATCCGGGCAGCAGCCGATACCGAATATAAGATCGGGCCCAACGGCAACCAGAATGCCTGGTTTTTCCAGGCTTTCGGGCAAGCGCTGATGGACAGGGCAGGAGGGGTGCCGGTGGTATTCTTCAATGCGGCGGCCACTGCCACTACCGTCACCAACTGGTATG
>JBEBSO010000201.1:0-6685 GCA_040394275.1 Telluribacter sp. | reverse complement strand
GAGCCCCAGGTCAACTATGAGCTTCGCAAGCCGGGAAAAACCCTGATGGTTCTCGCAGGAGCCACGCTGCAGCAGAATTCCCGGGAAAGCGTCTGGCTTTCGGCAACGGGCTACACCAGCGATGCTTTGCTCGAAAACCTGCAGGCCGCTCCTTCGGTCACGATCCAGAACCACAGCAGCTCCGTATACCGGTATGCCGCGCTCTATGGCAGGGCCAACCTCAACCTGAAAGAACGTTACCTGCTCAACCTCACCTTGCGGAGGGATGGCTCCTCCCGCTTCGGACCGGACCGGAAAATGGCCAATTTTGCTTCAGCAGGGGGCGCCTGGCTCTTTACAGAGGAAAAGACTATCAAAAACGTCCTGCCTTTTCTCAGCTTCGGCAAGCTGAGGGCCAGCTACGGCGTAACCGGCAATGACCAGATCCCGGATTACGGCTATCTTAACTCCTACTCTACCACCACCTATCCCTATAACGACGTACCGGGGCTCGTGCAGACCCGTATTTCCAACCCCGATTACTCATGGGAGTCAAACCGCAAGCTGGAAGGCGGAATAGAGCTGGGTTTTCTCAACGACCTGATCACCGCCCAGGTCAGCTGGTACCGCAACCGGAGCTCCAACCAGCTCGTCGGGTACCCGCTTTCGGTAGTTACCGGTCAGCCCAGCATCCAGTATAATCTCCCGGCTCTTGTGCAGAATACGGGATGGGAGCTGGAAGTCTCCGCCAACCCGCTTAAAAAGGGCAGGGTAAAATGGGACATTTCCCTCAATCTTACCGCCCCCCGCAACAAGCTTGTTTCTTATCCGGGCATAGAAGGATCCTCCTATGCGAACACGTACGCGGTAGGCAAATCCCTCTTCGTCAAGAAAAAATACAGCTACACCGGCATGGACTCCGAAACCGGCGTCTATACCTTCAAAGACCTGGACGGGGACGGAAAGCTCACCACTGCCAACGACCGGGAATTCACAAAATCCGTTGCACAGGAACTATACGGAGGCCTGAGCAACCGCCTGTCGTACCGGAATTTCGACCTGGATGTCTTCATACAGGTAGTGAAGCAGTCCGGCTGGAACTACCTGTACTACTCCAGCTTTCTCGCCCCTGGAACCTTCAATACCAGCAGCCGGGGCAACCAGCCCGTCTGGGTTCTCGATCGCTGGACCTCCCGTGGCGACCAGACGGAGGTACAAAAATTCACCACTACCCCCGGAACACCTGCCGATGCCGCCTTTACAGCCATGCGCAACTATGGCGACAACGTAATCGGCGATGCCTCCTACGTCCGGCTTAAAAACATCTCCCTTCAATACAACCTGCCCGCCAAAGGATCCTTTCTGAAAAAATCCCGCCTGTTTATCCAGGTACAGAACGGATGGACCTGGACCAGGTACAAGGGGCTGGATCCTGAAAACATGGGCCCGGTGCTCCCGCCGCTGCGTTCATATGTAGCAGGGTTACAATTGGCAATCTAACCACCTTTTCGCATGTCCTTATGAAAACCCATCAACTCAAGTACTTACTAATACCGGTGTTTTCCATCGCCCTCGCCGCCTGCGAAACGCTATTTAAAGTACCCAGTCCAAAAAACGAAATTACCGCCTCGCTGGTTTTTGAAGACGACGGCATGGCAAGATCAGCCGTCTCCGGCATTTACGCACAGATCATGGGCGGATCCGGCGCCCTGAGCGGAGGCGTAAGCAGCCTGACCACGCTTTGCGGATTATATGCCGACGAGCTTGACAACCAGGCATCTACAACCGATATGGACGCCTTCTACTACAACCGCCTGCTGCCTACCAACAGTACGCTGATGAACGGCCTGTGGAAAGACTTCTATCAAACCGTCAGCAATGCCAATGCAGCAATAGAAGGACTGTCCAAGGCCGGAAAGCTCTCCCCTTCGATGCAAAAGCAGCTGCTCGGAGAAGTGTTGTTTGTCCGCGCCCTGGCCTATTTCTATCTCACCAACCTGTTTGGCGATGTCCCGCTCGCCCTCACCACTGATTACCGGGTCAACAACACCCTTTCCCGCAGCAGCAAGGACCTGGTGTATGCACAGATCGTCGCGGACCTCACTGAAGCTGAAAAGCTCCTGTCGGCCGAATCGCCAACACCGGTTCAACGAATATTTCCGGGAAAATGGGCGGCAGCGGCCCTGCTTGCGCGGACCTACCTGTACACCGGCAATTACTCCGGCGCTATACAAAAGTCAGGCGAAATCATCAACAACAAAGATTTGTTCACCCTTTCGGACAACCTTATGCAAACCTTCAAAAACACCAGCAAGGAAATCATATGGCAGCTGAAACCGGTAGTTCCCGGCCAGAACTCGACCGAGGCCGTGCACTTTATCCCGGTCACGGCTACCTCCGCCACCTCGCGGAGCATCTCGCAGGACCTGCTGGATTCCTTTGCGCCTTCGGACAAGCGAAAGGGCAGCTGGACGGGAAGCGCCACAGCCGGAGGTAAGCAATACTACTATCCGTTCAAATACCAAGTCAAGACTTCCAGCCCGCTGCAGGAATACTATGTCATCCTTCGGCTTTCCGAGCAATACCTGATCAGGGCAGAGGCCTCGGCTTCCAATGGCGACCTGGCCCGGGCCGGTGCAGATCTCAACGTCATCCGGGCTAAATCTGGATTGGCCCCGCTGGAACCGACAGATCAGGCCCTGCTCCTGGAGGCCATTACGACGGAACGCAGACACGAATTTTTTGCGGAGCTCGGACACCGGTTTCTCGATCTCAAGCGCACCGGCACACTGGACGCCGTGATGAGCAAACTGAAGCAGACCTGGTCCGCACATGCCGCACTTTTTCCCATACCTGACATCGAGATCACCAACAACCCCAACCTGCTTCAAAATGAAGGTTATCAATAAATCTGCCTGGCTCATTTTCCTGCTATACGCTTTTGGACCGGCCGGGTTCCTTCCTGAGCTGAGGGCACAGCTGAAAGATCCCGTCCGCAAGCTCTCCGTCGGCGACACCCTCCCTCCGCATCTGCTCCGGATGCTGGGCGGAGAGGTCCGCCCGCTTTCAGACTACCGGGGCCGCGCGGTGATCCTGGATTTCTGGAATACCTCCTGCGTTGCATGCGTTGCCTCCTGGCCCAAGCTGCTGAACCTCCAGCAGGAGTTCGGAGAAAGCCTCCGCATCATCCTGGTCAACACCACCCAGGACGAGGTGGCCATACGGAAATTCATCGACAAACGCAGGGAACTGACCGATGTCAACATGAACCTGCCCATGGTGTGGGGCGATACGGTGCTGACCCGGAAAATGTTCCCCTACTCAGGTCTGCCCCATGTCGTATGGCTGGATCAGAACGGCGTGGTAGCAGCCATCACCGGCGGTCCCGAACTCAAAGCGGACAATATCCGCGCGCTCATCGAACGCAAGCCGCTGAAGGTGGCTGCAAAAATCAACAACAACGAATTGATCCGGGTCGACTGGACCAAGCCCGCCTTTTTTGGGGGGAATAATACGCCTTCGCCAAGTGATACGCCGGTGTGGTATTCCTTTTTAAGTAAAGGAATACCATGGCTGTTTCCTGCCATAGGCTTCCTGCCCAATGGTGGAGTAGTAGCCACCAACGGTAGTGTCCGGACGTTGTACGAGGTAGCCTATACCAATCGCGTCCACATAAAGGGCGTGCCAATCCCCCTGCTTAAAAACCAGGTTGAAACTGACATCCGGGACAGTCTGCGTTATCTTGCGGTTTCAAATGGGGTAGTGCAGCCCGAATACCTGTATACCTACCAGCTCCTCGGCCCGAAAGGAACCCCTGTCGAAAAAATCCGGGCAAGGTTCCAATCCGAGCTTGATCAAATGTTCGGGCTAAAAGCTACCTGGGTCACCAGGATCAAGCCCTGCTATGTCCTGGTCAGGTCCGGATCTCCTGTCACCGGATACCGTGAAGGGGCAGCCAGCATCAGGGTGAGCCCTACGAAGATCGACATCAACAAACTGACGGTCGCCCAGCTGATCAGCCGCCTGGAGAATGCTACTTCATATTACTATTCTCCCAACCAGTTCGTAGATGAGACAGGCTATACAGGGCTGCTGGGCCGCATCTCCTTCGAGGTAAACGTCGAAAACTTCAGCCGGCTCAGCGAAAAGCTCAAGCCTTACGGCATCGAGATCATAGAAGCCAGCAGACAGGTTAATGTTCTGCTGATCAGCGATGAGGATTTACGCTGACTCATCGAAACGCATACCTGAACAGCTGCTTGTCATAAATCATATACAGGCAACCCCTATGGAAACAAACCGAACGTAGCTTCCTCCGGGCCGGGTTGGGAATCCGGAAGCTGTATTCGTACGCTCCTGTAAGGAGATGGTATCTGTCGATTACATCGTAGGAGACAAACTGGCTCCCGCTTTCGCTTTCCGACCTGGCCTTCGAATGAATGAAAACCGCGGTATCGCCCGTAAACAGGTGACGATTGACCATTACCGGCTGGTTCAGAAGGGTCCTGACGCGACCATAGCTGCCTGTTTTGATTGGTTCGTAGACACGGTTGTCTATCGTCCGGGCCCTCATCAGCACATGCAGCATGGCATCCATGACCAGGAACTCATTGCGGTAATAGTAGGCATAGACGATCCGCTGCGTTTCCCTGTCAAAGCTCAGCATACCGTCCACACAAAACCGCCCGTCTACCCGCTTTTCCAGGTTAGGCTCGGGAGGACGCTCCAGCCCGGCTCCTTCGCTGTACCTGGCCAGCGTATATCCTCCTACACTATCCAGTGTCCGGATGACAAGGTCCTGCATGCTCCCCACGGGCCCAAAATCGGCCACCAGCCTTCCCACCCGCAAAAAACGGACGGCGGTATCTTCCTGTACCGAGGCCCGGATCAAAAAATTACCGGCCCGGTTCAGCAAATAAGCAGAAGAGGCGCTTACAACCTGCTTCGCATCCAATGGCCAGGCACGAGAAGAACGCCCCAGCTGAACCCGGGCCGTGTCCCGGAACGACGTATCTACCCTCCACTGCAGAAGCGGGGCGGTCGTGTTGGCCAGGTAAATTTTACCGCCTGCTGCCCCGGCAATATAAAAGGAGTTGTAGCCGAGCCGTATCGAATCGATGGCCCGTGCATTTTTTCCGCTGAAATCCCGCCGGAAAGTACCGGGGGGTTCCCCGGCATTGCGCAGGCGCATTACATACCACCCCACGGCCGACACCAGTACGGCAGCCGCGACGCAGCCCAGCAGGAGGAGGATCATCCTCGGTGGTCGCCTGTTCAACATGATGTTTTCGGTTTGAAATAAAAGGTAAATTCTCTGGTGCGGTGAAGT
Source organism: Telluribacter sp. (assembly GCA_040394275.1). Taxonomy (GTDB): domain Bacteria; phylum Bacteroidota; class Bacteroidia; order Cytophagales; family Spirosomataceae; genus JBEBSO01. The sequence continues at coordinate 1,377 of JBEBSO010000201.1, read as the reverse complement.
TCATCGCAGCGCCGAAGTTCCGGCCGGGAGAAAAAGGGAGACTTCCCCGACAGGAATCTCCTACCCGGCTTTCGTCTGTATACAAACGGATACCGGAAGATCAATGTAATATCGGGAAGCCCCCCATCATCCTCCCGCTTATTCAGGACGTTTCAGTATCTGTGCAGGATTATCAGTCTCACAGTCGGGTAACGATGCAAATATGTACTCGCTGGTTTCCGTCAGACACTCCGGTCCGGCGTTGGCGGTACTGCATTCTTCATCCGCATCCACCGGCTGACAGGTTCCCTCGTCCTTGGCCCATCCGGGCACGAATTTGGCCTGGTACTTGTTTGCAAAGGTACCGGTCACTGCAAAAACCACCGCCAGTAAAGGCAGCAAAAGACTCCGGGTTAAAATCGGCTTTTTCATAATATTAAAGATGTATAAGGTTTAACATTCAAACTTCGATGCTGCCCGGAAACGGGGATGGCCTGGCGCAGCCCGGCAGGGAAGCCGACAGCCAGGCATGGCTTATGCCTCCCCCGGCCGTCGGCGGGTGCCGGGTCTTCCGAAGAAGAGATCTCCCCCGCCCGGAACGGGTTTCTTCAGGATGCGCTCTCATAAGGCCGCTCTTCGTACACAATAGCCCACGCGATCATTACACATACACAGACGTTAAAAGCCAGGTGTGTTTTCCATCCCATGCTTTCCAGTATTCCCCCGCAGCTGCAGGGTATTTTCTCACTGAAGCCGAGGATCAGGATGATATATACCGTAAACAAAAGCATCAACAGGAAGCTCCCGTACATCCCCGCAAGCCGGGAGCGCGGGAAAAACAGCATAGCGCTAAGCAACAGCTCGGACACAGGCACGGCACGGGCTATCCAGCCGGCGGCCGGGGCCAGCAACGGAGACTGTGCCAGCTGTACACTGAATTTGTCATACCCGGACAGTTTGCTGAGGGCCGCGTACACAAACAGCAGGATCAGCAAGCTGCAGACTACCCCGGTAACAGTACCTTTCTTCTGCATAACCCAGATTATTTAGCGGAATTGTGAAACCAATGCAACGGGCCGGACAAATCACTTGTACCCATATACGCAAACCGCCTTTCCTCCCAATGGAGGTGAGGCGCTGCAGCCAGCCTGTACAAATGTCCTCACGACGGCTGCTGCACACAACTATTTTATACAAAGCCGCCGTTTGACTATACCAATCCCCGGCATTTCACGCCGGGCCAGGTTCCGGAATGAGCCCGGATTTCCTCCTGTGGAGCCGGAGACCACCTGCGTTGTCGGTGAAATTGCCGCTGAAAAGGCCTATCCTAGAAATAAATCAGGGTCGCCAGCAGGCTGACCAACAGTCCCAACGCGAAACCGGCGCCTACCTGCAGCG